>NZ_BBMP01000007.1:300000-413146 GCF_000755245.1 Halococcus sediminicola
CACGCTCGGCTGGATCGTCCCGTGGGCCGCCCCCGACGCGTTCGTCAAACACCTCAACCCCGCGACCTCCGATACGAGCGCGCCGTCGCCGGAGTCGTACACCAATCGTCCGACCGACACGAAGAACGCAAAGCGCGCCATCGACGCCTGGAAGACCGTCCAGAACAACACCGCGCCGACGAAGCAGGCAAAGCAGGCCCGCAACGAGGCGTACGTGACGATGGAAGAGGCGAACTGGGAGACGATGGCCAGCCTACCCGTCTATCACGAAGTCACGCCACGCTTTTGGCACGACTCGGTCGACATCCCACCCTTCGGCATCGCCGGTGACTACAAACAGAAGTTCAACGAGGTCACCCTCGGGTAGCCAGCTTTAGGAGGGTAGGGTCACGAACGACTGCATGCCCGAACCGGATCTGGACCGTTTCACCTCGCGGCGCTCGACCGTCTACGCGAACGAGGGTATCGTCGCCACGAGCCAGCCGCTCGCCGCCGAGGCCGGCATCGAACTCCTCCGAGAAGGCGGCAACGCCTTCGACGCCGCCGTCGCAGTCGCCGCGGCGCTCAACGTCGTCGAACCCACCAGTACGGGATTGGGTGGCGACGCGTTCGCGCTCTATCGCACCGCCGACGGCGAGGTGGGCGCGATGCGCGCCTGCGGCGGCGCGCCCGCCGATGCGACCATCGAGAACGTCAGAGAATCGCTGCGCGAACACGAAAACTCCACGGAGTGGTATCCCGAGCAGCGAGGGTACGCGGTCGACGGGAGCAGCGATGCGGACGACCTCGGCATGCCGTTCTTGGGACCTCATACTGTTACTGTGCCGGGCAGCGCGCGCGGCTGGGAGGCGACCGTCGAGCGCCACGGCCGGCGCTCGCTCGGCGACGTACTCCAGCCCGCGATTCGCTACGCGACCGAGGGCTATCCCGTCTCGGAGGTCATCGCCCACCACTGGCAGAGTGCCGAAGAACTGTTCACCGACGAGCACGCCATCGACGCCTATCTCAACGAGGGGACGGCCCCCGCGGCTGGCGAGCGCATCCATCTCCCACGTCTCGGGGGGAGTTTGGAGACGATCGCCGAACGCGGTGCGGACGCGGTCTACGAAGGAGAGATCGGTGAGCGGATCGTCGCCGAAGTCCAGGAGAAAGGTGGCTTCCTCTCCGAAGACGACCTTACAGACTTCGACGTCGAGTTCCCCGAGCCGGTCTCGACGCGCTATCACGGGAGCGAGATATACGAACTTCCGCCGAACAATCAGGGCCTCATCGCGCTCGAAGCACTCAATATCGCCGACGAGATCGACGCCGGCGAGCACCCGCTCAACTCGCCCGAGCGCGTCCACTACTTCGCCGAGGCGATGAAACGCGCCTTCCACGACGGCCACCGCTACATCACCGACCCCTCCTACGAGAACGTGCCGGCGCTCGCTTCGAGAGAATGGGCCGAGCGGCGCGCGGCGGGCATCGACGCGACCGCGAGCGACGTCGAATTCGGTGTCCCCGATAGCCACGCCGAGGACGCCGACACCGTGCTGGTCTGTGTCGCCGACCGCGAGGGCAACGTGGTGTCGTTCATCAACTCGCTGTTCGCCGGGTTCGGCTCCGGACTGGTGGCCGGCGATACTGGTATCGCCCTCCAGAACCGGGGCGCATCGTTCTCGCTCGATCCCGAGCACCCGAACAGTCTCGCGCCCGGCAAGCGCCCGTTCCACACGCTCATCCCCGGCGTGGTGGATTTCGCGCCGGAAGCGGAGAACGAAGATTGGGCGGCCTTCGGCGTCATGGGTGGGTTCATGCAGCCACAGGGCCACATGCAGGTCATCTCCAATCTCGTCGACCACGACCTGCCACTCCAAGCGGCGCTCGACCGCCCGCGCTGGCGCTACCGCGAGGACGGTTCGCTCGCCGTCGAGGGGCGCATCGGTGGGCAACTGGCGACGAAACTCACCCGCATGGGTCACGACACACGGGTACTCACGCCGACGCAGTTCGGCGGTGCACAGGTGGCGAGAACGCAGGACGGGGTGCTTTCGGGCGCAACCGAACCGCGAAAGGACGGGACCGCCGCCGGTTACTGACGCGGGGAAATCGGTTCGTGTTACTGCGACCGCTGGGGCGGTCTGAGCGCGAACGCGCCGACGCCCGCGAGCAAGGAGAGTCCGCCGCCGATGAGGAAGGTCGTCGACCACCCCACGAGAGTGATGAGCCAGCCGGCGACGACGCCGCCGAGGACGCCGCCGCCGACCTTGCCCATATAGACCAGCGCGTAGTTACTGGAGGAGTTGGCCTGTCCGTAGTAGTCGCCGACGATGCTCGGAAAGAGCGCGAACTGGGGACTCCAGAAGAAGGTGGTGACGATCACGGCGGCGACGAAGCCGAGACCCGAGCCGAGCTGGGCGAACCAGACGAGCGCGAACAGTCCGAAGCCAGTGAGCAGCGCCATGACCAGAATGGTTCGCCGGCGCGAGAGCCTATCGGAGACGCCACCGACGACGATGCGACTCAGCCCGCCGACGAGCGCGAGGATCGTCGCCGAGGCGGTGGCGACGGCCGCCCCGATACCGAACTGCTGGGCGAAGGAGATGACCTTCGCCGTCAGCATCAGTCCGGCGGCGTTGACGAACGCGAACATGACGAGGAGATCCCAGAACTGCCACGTTCGGATCATCTCACGCCACGTGTAGTCGTCTCCCGTCCCCGCGCGGGTGGACATCGTCGCCTGTCCGCCGTCGGTGCGTTCCCCGAGCCAGTCGGTCGGCGGGTCACGGAGCACGACCGCGCCGACGAGGATGCCGATGCCGATGAGCAGGCCCATGTTACGGAGAACACTGGAATAGCTCCCTACTGTTGCGTTCGCGCGAACGTAGGGGATGAACGCGGCGCTGCCGGCGGCGAAGGCCATCGTGCCGACACCCGTGGTGAGGCCCCGTCTGTCCGGAAACCACTTGAGCGCCGTATTGACGGCCACCGTGTAGACGATGCCGACGCCGATGGCCCCCAGCGAGTAGAGTAGATAGACTTGCCAGAGGCTGTTCGCGTAGGCGAGGCCGAGATAGCCGCCGCCGGCGAGCACCCCTGCAAGAAGGCTGATGCGCCGTGGGCCGTGGCCGTCGCGCCATGTCCCGACGGGGAACTGCGAGAGCGACTGGAAGGCCACAAAGAGGGTGAAGACGAGTCCGAGCGCGGAGAGTTGAATATTGAGGTCGGCCGCCAGCGGTCCCTCGATGGACGACCATACGTACTGGTAGGGGCTGATGAGCGCCATCATCACCGCCGCGGCGGCGACCTGCCACCACCGCGAGTAGCCGAGCGCCTCGCGTGCGCGGGCGCTGTAGTCGACGTCGCCCGATTCGGCCGCGGACGCCATCAGTTCGCCGACCGCCCGACGGCGGAACGATCGAACGGGGCGCTGCTAACGAAACGGGATCGGTACATGCGATTACTCGGCCATGATTCCGAATAAAGCTGCTGAAACGACGTTCGCCGACGGGGTTGCTCAGACCTCGTCGCGGTCGGTAAAGGTGTGCCGGCAGGCGATCGACCCGCCGTCGAACTCGTGGACGTCGGCGAAGCCGAACGCGACGCGCTCGCCGTCCTGCCGGCCGCTGAACGCCCCTCTGACCGCCACCGTCTCGCCGTCGACGACCACGTCGTGAACCTCGTGGGAGCCGTCGTCGAGCGGTCGGTCCTCCTCGTAGAACGCCCGGAGCGCGTCGCGGCCCTCGATCGGCTCCTGGCCGGGCCGTTCGTAGCGAACGTCCTCGGCGAACAGCGCCACGAGGTCGTCGTAGCGCTCGGCATCGACGAGGTCGTAGTACCGTCTGACCACCGATTCGGGGTCGTTGCGGTCCATGCGGGGGCTACCGTCCCCAGCAGGAAACGTTCTCGGGACGGGTGTTCGATTATCCGATTCTCAGGCGGATTCGTGGTCGCCGAAGAGCGTGCTTCGGGGGAGGTCGAGCCGGACGAGCAGCGGGAGCGTGAGAACGACGACGCCGGCTTCGAGCGCCGCGGCGGCGAAAAACGCTGTCCCAAAACCGAAGGTCTGGGCGAGCGCGCCGCCGCCCACGGTGCCGACGAGGAAGCCGAGGCTGCCGAAGACGTTGAACCCGCCCATCGCCGTCCCCCGATCCGCTGCGAGGTCGGTCACGAGCGCCATCGTGGCCGGGGCGACGAGCGCACCGGCGATCCCCAGGAGGATCATCGTCGCGCCGGCGATCTCGATCGTGGGGGCGAGATAAACTGCGAGTACCGTGCCGCCGTAGAGCACCGATCCGGCGACCACAGGCACGAGGCGGCCGATGCGGTCCGAGAGCCGACCCATTGGGTACTGGCCGAGCGCGAACGGGGCGAAGAAGAGACCGAGCACGAGACCGGCCATCCCCGCATCGAGGTCGAACGTCTCCCTGAAGTAGAGCGTGCCGACGAGCGCGAAGAAGCCCGCCGTGAAGCGGTCGGCGAAGCCAAAGAGATAGGGCAGGCCGAGCGCCGGGCGGTCCGCGAGGCCCGCAAGTGCCGCCCCGACGCCGCCCCGTCGGCTCTCGGGGACGCGGTCCGATAGTCGAATCGCGAGCAGCGCGACGAGGCAGAGCAGGCCGGCGGCGACGACCAGCGGAACGAGCGGTCCCACACCCGAGAGCTGGCCGCCGAGTGGCGCGCCGAGCGCCGTGCCCGACCCGATGGCGATACCCGCCGCGCCCATGTTGCGGCCGTGCCCGCCTTCCAAATCCATCAGCATCGTTATCGAGAGTGAAAAGGCTGCGATGGTGAAGCTCCCCTCGACGAATCTGAGGAGGAGCATCGTCGTGAAGCCGATGTCGGTGAACCACGCGAGGACGACCAGCAGTGCGTAGCTCGCCACGCCGCCGAGTGCACCCGCGACGATGAACGGGACGCGGCGGCCGGCGGCGTCGCTGCGTGCGCCCCAGACGCCGGCGAAGAGCACGAATCCCGCGTACTCGGCCGCGAGAAACCACGTGCTCGCGTCGAGAGTCGTCCGTGCGCCGAGCGCCGCGACGAGTTCCGGGACGCCCGGATAGAGCGCCACCTGTCCGAACAGCACGGCGAAAATCATCGCCGCGAGCGTGGCGCGGTCGGTGTTCACGGTATGCTCCGTAGGGCTGTCGGGCGGATAAACTGACGGACTGTGGACGGAGAGAGAAAACCGAGAGGGTTCATTGGAGTCGTAATCACGCAATTCCGTACTACGAATATCGGGTCTGTATTCGATAGAAGAAACCGTCGCGGGCTGCATCGAGTGCGACGGGTTGTCAATTGGCGTCAGAGGTTCTCCGACCACCCGCGTTTATATCCCCGACGGTAGTGACGCTAGAGAATGGCACCCAAAACGGCCACCTACGACCATATCATCGTGGGTGCCGGCTCGGCAGGCTGCGTGCTCGCAAACCGCCTCAGCGCGGACGACGAGACCACCGTATTGCTCCTCGAAGCCGGCGAGCCGAACGAGAAGCGCGAAATCGACATCCCGGCCGGGTTCCCGGAACTGTTCGGGAGTTCGGTCGACTGGGAGTACTACACCGAGCCACAAGAGGCGATGAACGGCCGCGAACTCTACTGGCCGCGCGGCAAGACCCTCGGCGGGTCGAGTGCGATCAACGCGATGATCTACATCCGTGGCCACCGGGAGGACTACGACCACTGGGCCGCACTGGGCAACGAAGGCTGGGGCTACGAGGACGTACTGCCCTATTTCAAGCGAAGCGAACGGTTCGAACCCGGCGATTCGGCCTACCACGGACAGGACGGACCGCTGAACGTCAGCACACCCCGCTCGCCACGTCCCCTCTCGAAGACGTTCGTCGATGCTGCCGTCGAGACCGGCGAGACGCGAACCGAGGATTTCAACGGCGAGTCCCAGGAGGGAGTCGGTTTCTACCATCTCACCCAGAAGGACGGGAAACGCCACAGCGCCGCCGACGGCTTCTTGAAGCCCGTTCTCGACCGACCGAACCTCACCACACGAACCGGCGCGCAGGTCACGCGGGTCACCTTCGACGGCGATCGTGCGACCGGCGTCGAGTACGAGATCGACGGCCAGCGAGTCCGTGCCGACGCCGATGGAGAGGTTCTCCTCTCGGCCGGAGCGGTCAACACGCCACAGCTACTGATGCTTTCGGGGATCGGTGACGGCGACCACCTCCGCGAGCACGGCATCGAGGTGCGCCACGACCTGCCCGGCGTCGGGCGAAACCTCCAGGACCACCTCTTCGCGTTCGTCGTCCACGAATCGACCGGTGCTTCGACGCTCGACGATGCCGGCAAACTCCGACATCTCCCGAGATATCTCCTGTTCAAGCGCGGCCCGCTGACCTCGAACGTCGCCGAGACCGGCGGGTTCGTCCGAACGAGTCCCGACGAACCGGCACCGGACCTCCAGTATCACTTCGCTCCGTCGTACTTCCTGCGCCACGGCTTCGACAACCCGGCGAAGGGCCGCGGGTTTTCCATCGGCGTGACACAACTGCGCCCGGAGAGCCGCGGGCGTATCTCGCTCGATTCCGGGGACCCGTTCGACGCACCCGCCATCGACCCCCGGTATCTCACCGCGACCGAAGACATGGACGCCCTCGTCGACGGTCTCCGGAAGGCCCGCGACATCGCGCGTGCCGACGCCTTTGAGGAGCACAGGCAAAAAGAGGTCTGGCCGGGCAAGGATGCAGAGACTGACGCGGAACTCGAAGCGCACATCCGCGAGACGTCCCACACCGTCTATCACCCGGTCGGGACCTGCACGATGGGCGACGGGCCGATGGCCGTCGTGGACGACCGCTTGCGGGTTCACGGTCTCTCCGGGCTTCGGGTCGTCGATGCCTCGATCATGCCGACCCTCGTTGGAGGGAACACCAACGCGCCGACGATCATGATCGCCGAGCGCGCCGCCGATTTCATCCTCGCCAGCGACGATTGAGACGGCTGTCTTCCACCACTGGCTCCGTTCAGGATCGGCATCGAGCGCCGAACCTCGGGTCGTGAACGGGGCGGTCAGGCGTGTCCTGAGACGGGCACCGGCCCGTAGGGTTCTTCGAGGTACTCCTGATCGCTTTCCGACAGCGAGATGTCGAGCGCCGCGACGGCCTGTTCGAGATGTTCGACGCTCGTCGTGCCGACGATGGGTGCGTCGACCCACTCCTTGTGCAGCAGCCACGCGAGCGAAATCTGGGCCATCGTGGCGTCCTTCTCGTCGGCGAGTTCCTGGACGCGCTCGTTGATTTCCCGGCCGCCGCCCTCGCGGTAGGGATGGTCGTAGAGGTGTTCCTCGCTCGCGCCGCGGTCGGTCGCGCCGATGTCCTCGTGGGGGCGGGTGAGGTAGCCGCGCGCGAGTGGGCTCCACGGCATGACGCCGATGCCCTTCTCTCCACACAGCGGCAGCATCTCGCGCTCTTCCTCGCGATAGACCAGATTGTAGTGGTTCTGCATCGTCACGAACCGTTCGAGGTTCGCCATCCGGCTCGTGCGCAGCGCGTCGGCGAACTGGTGGGCCCACATCGACGAGCCGCCGATGTACCTGACCTTGCCGCGGCGCACCGCATCGTCGAGCGCGCCGAGGGTCTCGTCGATCGGCGTGTCCTCGTCCCAGCGGTGGGTCTGGTAGAGGTCGATCGTGTCCATGCCCAGCCTGTCGAGCGAGTTGTCGAGTTCCTGCTCGATGGCCTTTCTGGAGAGTCCGCCGGCGTTCGGATTGCCCTCGTCCATCGGGTGATAGACTTTCGTGGCGACGACCGGCCAGTCGCGGTCGTAGCCCGCGAGCGCGTCGCCGAGTACGCGCTCGGAGTCGCCCTTCGAGTACATGTTCGCGGTATCGAAGAAGTTGATGCCGAGGTCGATCGCGCGCTCGATGATCTCGTGGCTCGCCTCCTCTTCGAGTACCCAGTCGCGCCAGTCGGAGTTTCCGAAGCTCATACAGCCGAGACAGAGCCGACTGACCTCCATGCCCGTGCCACCGAGCGTCGTGTATTCCATGTCGTCACGTCGACGGCCGCCGGGAAAAGTCGTAGCATCGACCCCGAGACCGACTGTGGCCGGCGTCGACCGACGGTATATGCTGCCCGAACTCCGAGAGACATCGTGAACGCAGCCATCGAACGCACGCCCGACGGCCGCCGGGTCGTGATCGCCCGCACGATCGACGCGCCCGCCAGGACCGTCTGGTCGATCCTGATCGATACCGACCGCTGGCCCGAGTGGGGACCGTCGATCGCGGCCGTCGACTGCCCCGATCGGTTCATCGAGAACGGATCGAGCGGCCACGTCGAAACCGTGGGTCCGGGTGCGCTGCTCCCGGGCCTGCCGGACGGTGGACTACGGGTGCCGTTTCGCGTCACGAGCTGTGCCGATCGTCGGTGGACGTGGCGCGTCGCTGGCGTTCCGGCGACCGGTCATCGGGTCAAGTCCTGGGGCGAGAACTGTCGGGCGGCGTTCGAGATTCCGTTGCCCGCGGCGGCGTACGCGCCCGTCTGCCGGCGGGCACTGGTCACGATCGAACGACTCGCGCGCGGCGCTACTGGGGAGCGAGGACGTCGCTGATGGGCCGGAGGTCTTCCTTCAACCCTGTGCCGTCGCAGTCGTCGTTCGGGCAGTCGTATCGCCAGCCGTCCGTCGTCGCGTACCGCTCGGCGAAGCGCTCGCCACAGACCTCACAGACCAGCTGTGCGTCCGAGCAGACGTCGCGGTGGAGTTCGAGTTCGAGGTCGCTCCCGAAGGTCCGCTTGCAGTTTCTGCATGTTCGGGTCATACTTGCCGATTCTCAGCCACGGGGTATATGCGTGCCGCTTTTTCGCCCCGGTCCGCGGGAGTTTTGCCCGCGCGGGGTGAGGGAGAGATATGGCCACCTACGAGCGCGAGACGTACCTGCGCGCGCCCTTCGAGGACGTCTGGGAGTTCCACTCGGCGATCACCGGGCTGACGGCGGTCACACCGAAATTCATGAACCTCCGCGTGGAGGCCGCGCGCGGCCCGGACGGCGAACCGGATCCCGACATCTTGGAGGAGGGCTCCGAGATCGACCTCTCGATGCGCCCGTTCGGCGTCGGGCCGCGACAGGGCTGGACCTCCCGCATCGTCGAGCGGCGACGCGACGGTGATGCAGGGCTGTTCCGCGATACGATGCACGACGGCCCGTTCGAGCGCTGGGTCCACACCCACAGTTTCTACGCCGACGCCGGCGGCACGATACTCCGCGACCGCGTTGAGTATCGCCTTCCCTGTGGCGATCTCGGTCGCCTCGCCGAACCCTTTGGCGAGATCGGTTTCGAGCCGATGTTTCGCTATCGCCACCGTGAGACCAAGCGCCGGCTCGAGCGGCCGTGAGGTTCGTGCGAATCGCACCGTGTTTAACCCAGCGGACTGAGCAGTATCCATGAGCGACCGACAACAGGACCTCGGCATCACCGAATCGAAAGAGCACAGCCCCGGCGAGTGGTACGCCGACGTCGTCCAGAAGGCGGAACTCGCCGACTACGCGCCGATGGGCGGATTCATCGTCACTCGCCCCCGAGGGTACGCCCTCTGGGAGGGGATTCAGGACCATCTGGATGGGTGGTTCAAGGACACAGGAGTGCAGAACGCCTACTTCCCGCTGTTCATCCCCGAGAGCTATCTCGAACGCGAGAAAGACATCGTCGAGGGGTTCGACCCCGAGGTGGCGTGGGTCACACAGGCGGGCAACGACGAACTCGACGAACGGCTCGCCGTGCGGCCCACCAGCGAGTCCATCATCACACCCTTCATGAGCCAGTGGATTCGGAGCCACCGCGACCTCCCGATGCGGCTGAACCAGTGGTGTTCGGTCGTGCGCTGGGAGGCGACGGACACCAAACCGTTCTTCCGCACGAAGGAGTTCCTCTGGCAGGAGGGCCACACCGCCCACCGCGACGGCGAGGGCGCGTGGGAGGAGACGATGCTTCGACTGGAGCAGTATCGCCGCCTCCACGAGGACGTGCTCGCCATCCCAGTGCTGGAGGGCCGCAAGCCCGAACACGACAAGTTCCCCGGGGCCGATACGACGACCGCGATACAGACGCTGATGCCCGACGGGAAGTCACTACAGTCGGCGACGAGCCATTACTTGGGTGACGGGTTCGCCGAGGCGTTCGACGTGACCTACGTCGATGCCGACGAAAACGAACACGTCGCCCACACGGCTTCGTGGGGCCTCTCTTGGCGGGCACTCGGCGGGATGGTCATGACGCACTCGGACGACCAGGGACTCGTCTTGCCCCCCGAACTCGCACCCGAGCAGGTCGTCGTCGTGCCCATCTGGCAGGAGGACACGCAAGAGGCGGTGCTCGACTACGCCGCCGACCTCGCGGCGGAACTCGACGAGGCCGGTCTCCGCGTGGAGCTCGACGACCGCGACGGGCGCAACCCCGGCTTCAAGTTCAACGAGTGGGAACTCAAAGGGATCCCGCTGCGCATCGAGGTCGGCCCGAACGAAGTTGAGGACGAGGAGGCGACACTCGTCCACCGTCCGGACGGCGAATCGACCGTCGAGAGTCGTGAGAACATCGCCGATACGGTCGAGGACCATCTCGACACCATCTACGCGAAACTGTACGCCGCCGCCGAGGAGGAGTTAGAGGAGAACGTCCGCGAGGCCGAGAGCCGCAACGAACTGCTTGGCACGATCGGCCAGCACGGCGGCTACGTCAAGACTGCGTGGTGTGGCGACGAGGCTTGCGAGACCGAGATCAAAGACGAGATCGCCGCCGAGATCGTGATGGTCCCGCTCAACGAGGACGAGGAGCCCCTCGACGACACGTGTGCGATCTGTGGCGACGACGCGACCGAGACGGCGTACTTCGCCAAGTCGTACTGAGCAGTTCCACACCGATCTTCCTCTTTTTCGGCACTGGCGACCGCGGCACGTACTGACATCCTTGAGTGGTATTAATACGCACTTATCCCTACAGGGTTAGCCTCTTATCCCTGCCAGTGAGATTCGGTTTCATATGGATGCCACACGTTCCCACAGAGAGCGGTCGGCGGCCACGGGACTGGCCGATCCGTCCGAGCAGCGCGCGAACTGCGGCGTCGGGGTCGTCATGGATCTCGACGGGAAGGGCGATCACTCGGTCGTCGCCGACGGACTCGAACTCCTCTCGAACCTCGAACATCGCGGCACGACCGGCGCGGAGGAGAACACCGGCGACGGCGCGGGTGTCATGCTCCGCACACCCCGAGAGTTCTTCGCGGACGAACTCTCGGTCGAACTCCCCGAACGCTACGCCGTCGGGTCACTGTTCTTCCCGCAGGACGACGCCGCGCGCGAACGATTACAGGAACTCGTCGCTGATGCCCTCGCCGAGCACGACCTTTCAGTCGTCCACTGGCGCGCAGTACCGACGGACAACGACGAGTTGGGACAGACGGCGCTCGATTCCGAGCCTGCCGTCTATCAGGCATTCGTCACGCCCGACGAGGATTTGGCTACCGACGAGTTCGACACGCGACTGTACGTCGGCCGCCGAGCGGTCGAAAAGCGCGTCGCCAAGCGCGACCCGGCGGGAAGCGAGCGCTTTTATATCTGTTCGCTCGACCGGCAGACACTGGTGTACAAGGGCCTGCTGAAGGGCGATCAGCTCACCGGCTACTACCCGGACCTCACCGATTCCCGACTCCGCTCGACGTTCGTGATGGTCCACGCGCGCTTTTCGACCAACACGCTCGGCGCGTGGCATCTCGCTCATCCCTACCGGCACGTGATTCACAACGGCGAAATCAACACCATCCGGGGCAACATCAACTGGATGCGTGCCCGCGAGACGGACATCGATACTGAAAAGTTCGACGTCGATGCCATCAAGCCGGTCATCGCCGACGCCGAGCAGTCGGACACTGCGAGCGTGGACAACGCGCTCGAGCTTCTCATGCAGTCGGGCCGCGAGCTACCGCACGCCCTCAGACTCCTGATTCCCGAGGCGTTCCGCGGGAGCGAACACGAGATGAGCGACGAGCGCCGGGCCTTCTACGACTTCCACGCCTCGCTCTCCGAGCCGTGGGACGGGCCGGCGCTGGTAGCAGCCACCGACGGCAAACGGGTCGGCGCAGTACTGGACCGCAACGGCTTCCGGCCCTGCCGGTACGACGTGACGACCGACAACCGGCTCGTGATGGCCTCGGAGGCGGGCGCGCTCGATTTGGACCCGGCGAACATCGTCGAGCGCGGCCGGCTCGAACCCGGCCAGTTGTTCCTCGCCGACCCCGAAGCGGGTGGGGTAATCTCCGACGAGGAGGTGTTCGGAGAACTGACCGACGAGAAATACGCCGAATGGATCGAACAGGAGCAAGTCCGACTCGACGACATCGTTGGCGACGCCCCCCGCGAACGCACCAAGCGCGCGAGCGATGGCGACCTTCGCAGCCGACAGGCACTCTACGGCTACACCCACGACGAACTCGACAACCTGCTCGAACCGATGGCCCGGAAAGGCAAGGACCCGGTCGGGTCGATGGGCGACGACACGGCCCTCTCAGTGCTCTCGCAGTTCAACCGCCCGCTGTTCAGTTACTTCAAACAACTGTTCGCGCAGGTGACGAACCCGCCACTCGACTACATCCGCGAGGAGTTGGTGACGTCGCTCGAAACCCGCCTCGGAAACCAGCGGAACCTGCTCGCCGAATCGCCGGCCCACGCCCGCCAGCTCGTCTGCGAATCGCCGATACTCTCGAACGACGAGACAGCCGCCATCGGGAGGATGGGCGATACGGACGCGAACGGGATGGAGAGTCAAGTCCTCGATATCACCTACGATGTCGACGGCGACCTCGAATCGGCGGTCGAGCGCGTGCGCCGCGAGGCGACCACGGCCGCCGACGAGAACGATATCTTCGTGCTCTCGGACCGGGCGGCGAGCGACGATCGAATCCCGATTCCGTCGCTGCTGGCGACGGGGGCGGTCCACCACCACCTCGTGCGCAACGGCCGTCGCAATCGCGTCGGTCTCGTCGTCGAATCGGCCGACCCTCGTACTGTGCATCACGTCGCGGCGCTCATCGGCTACGGCGCGGGCGCGGTCAACCCCTATCTCGCCTACCGGACCATCGCGGACCTCACGCGGGGCGGCGACGGCGCGGACCGCGAGGCGGCCGTCGGGGCCTACCGCGAGGCGCTCGAAGACGGGCTTCTGAAGACGATGTCGAAGATGGGCATCTCCACGGTCCAGAGCTATCGGGGTGCACAAATCTTCGAGGCGGTGGGATTGGATTCGGATTTCGTCGCCAAGTATTTCGAAGGGACGACAGCCCGCACCGGGGGCATCGGCATCGAGGACATCGAGGCCGACCTTGACGACCGCCACGCGCTCGCCTTCGGGGAGAACCCAGCCATCGAGCGACAGGGCGAGTACGAACACCGCTCCGATGGAATTTTTCACGAGTGGAACCCCCAAACTGTGGGAACGCTCCAGCAGGCCGTCCGGCAGGGCGACTACGAGCAGTACGAGGAGTTCGCCGCGATGATGAACGAGCAGAACGAGCAGTTACAGACGCTTCGCGGCCTACTGGAGTTCGACAGTTCTCGGGAGTCGATTCCGCTCGACGAGGTCGAACCGGTCCAGGAGATCGTCGAGCGGTTCTCGACGGCGGCGATGAGTCTGGGCAGTCTCTCGCCGGAGGCCCACGAGAACAACTCGATTGCGATGAACAGGCTCGGCGCGAAGTCGAACACCGGCGAGGGCGGCGAGCCGCCGGAGCGCTTCGACACTGAAAAGGAGTGTAACGTCAAGCAGGTGGCGTCGGGTCGCTTCGGCGTCACCTCGGAGTATCTCACGTCTGCCGACGAGATCCAGATCAAGATGGCTCAAGGGAGCAAACCGGGCGAGGGCGGCCATCTGCCCGGCAAGAAAGTCAACGAGATGATCGCCCACGTGCGCTACGCTACCCCAGGAGTCGGTCTCATCTCGCCGCCGCCGCTGCACGACATCTACTCCATTGAGGACCTCAAGCAACTCATCCACGACCTCAAGGCGGCGAATCCCGAGGCGGACATCAACGTCAAACTCGTCTCTGAGGCGGGCATCGGGACGATTGCGGCGGGCGTAGCGAAGGCAAACGCCGACGTGGTGCATATCTCGGGCCACTCGGGAGGTACGGGCGCGAGTCCCCGGACGTCCATCAAAAACGCCGGGTTGCCGTGGGAACTCGGGCTGGCCGAGACCAATCAACTGCTTCGTGAGACTCGATTGCGCTCGCGCATCCGGGTGACTTGCGATGGCGGGCTGAAGACCGGCCGCGACGTCGCGGTTGCGGCGCTCTTGGGGGCCGAAGAATACGTCTTCGGAACCGCCCCCCTGGTCACCTCCGGCTGTGTGATGGCCCGCCAGTGCCACGAAAACACATGTCCGGTGGGCGTCGCGACCCAGCGCGAGGAACTCCGGGAGCGCTTCCCCGGCGAGCCGGAACACGTGGTAAACTACATGACGTTCATCGCACAGGAACTGCGCGAACTCATGGCCGAGTTGGGCTTTTCGACCGTCGAAGAGATGGTCGGCCGGCCCGAGTTCCTCACACAGCGCGAGGACGTCGCCCACGAGAAAGCGAGGAAACTCGACCTCTCCGCGATGCTTGCCGAACCGCGCAGCGACGGCGTACCGGGCACCGAACGAACGAAGGTCAGAGAACAGACCCACGAGATCGACGACCAGTTGGACCACGCGCTGCTCGCCGACGCGCAAGCGGCCATCGAGGACGAAAGTCCAGTGTCGCTCAGCAGGGAGGTCTCGAACGCCGACCGGGCGGTCGGCGCGTTGCTTTCCCACCACGTCTCCCGCGAGCACGGCGGCGCGGGACTCGACGAGGACACTATTACCATCGACTTCGACGGCACGGCGGGCCAGAGCTTCGGGGCTTTCCTCGCCGCTGGCGTGACGATGACGCTGACCGGGAGCGCCAACGACTACGTGGGCAAGGGCCTCTCGGGCGGGAAACTCGTCGTGAACACCCCACCCGAAGCACCCTACGAACCCGAGGAGAACAGTTTGATTGGGAACGTCGCCCTCTACGGCGCGACCGAGGGCGAGGTCTATATCAACGGCAAGGCCGGCGAGCGCTTCGCGGTGCGAAATTCGGGTGTCAAGGGCGTCGTCGAGTCCGTCGGCGACCACGGCTGTGAGTACATGACTGGCGGAGCCATCGCGGTGCTCGGCGACACGGGGAAGAACTTCGCGGCCGGCATGAGCGGCGGTGTCGCGTACGTGCTTGACAGGGAGGGTACATTCGAGTCGCGGGTCAACCACGACATGGTGGAGACGACGACGGAGTTCGACGAGCGCGACGAGCGGATGCTCCGGCGGCTGGTCGAAAACCACGTCGCTTACACCGATTCCGATCGCGGGCAGTACGTCTTCGACAACTGGGACGAGGAGTTGGAGAGCTTCGTGAAGGTGATGCCCGAAGCCTACGCGGACGTCATCGACGAGCGTGAGGGCGCGGACGTGCGGACCCGGCCGCCCGCCGCGGCGCTGGGGACAGACGAACCGCCGGCCGCCGAGGGCGGCGCGGACTGATACTGTTGGAGGGAAGTATTTCACAGCCGCTATCACAAAAATCGGCCGGGATCGAATCAGTCTGTGCAATGGCTCGTGGATTTCCCTCCGACAGTATGACCACCCGACGGTTCACTCGCCGATTTCGAGCAGGCGCTCGCGGACCGCCTCGCGCTCGACGGTGCCCGAGGCGGTGCGGGGGAGTTCGTCGGCGAAGCCGATCGTTCGTGGAACCTTGAACCCGGCGAGGCGCTCGCGGCAGTGGATTCGGACCGTCTCGGTGTCTGAGACATCACCGACGACGAGCGCACCGACGCGCTCGCCCCACTCGGGGTCGGGAAGGCCGACCACGCTGGCCCCGTGGATGGCCGGATGCGAGCGAAGCGCGTCGGCGACTTCGGTTGGGGCGACCAGTTCGCCGCCAGTAGAAATCAGTTCGTCGCGCCGGCCCGTCACCCAGAGCCGTCCGCCCGCATCGCGGTGGCCGACGTCGCCGGTGTGAAAGCCGCGCTCGGAGAACGCCCGCGCGGTCGCGTCGGGGTCGCCGTAGTACCTCGAAAACACTGTCGGCCCCGAAACGACGATTTCGCCCGCCTCGCCGGTTGCAACGCTCTCTCCGTCGCCATCGAGGATCTGGAGATCGGTATCGAACAGCGGGCGGCCGACGGTGCCGGCGTGGGCGAACGCCTCTTCGGGGGTGGCGGTGGCGACCTGCGATGCCGTTTCGGTCATGCCGTAGGTGGGATGGACGGGCACGCCCCGCTCCTCACAGCGCTCGATGAGGCCCTCCGAGGCGGGCGCACCACCGAGGAGGACGAACCGGAGCGAGTCGGGGAGGGGGCCGGCGTCGAGCAACCGACGGAGCATCGTCGGCACGAGCGAGACGCCGGTGCAGTCGTAGCTGTCGAGCGCGTCGAGGGTTGCCCCGGCATCAAAACCGGCTTCGGGAACGACGACTGCCGTCCCGTAGAGCGCCGAGCGGACGATCGGAGCGAACCCGCCCATGTGATAGGGTGCGAGCGGGTCGAGCCAGCGGTCGTCGGGTGCGACACCGAGACGGAACGCCGAGGCGACGGCGCTCGCGCGCAGGTTTTCGGTCATGAGCACGACGAGCTTCGGCTCGCCGGTCGTGCCCGACGTGGCGAGCATCAGCGCCGGTTCGTCGGCGTCACGCTCTGCTGGCGTGAACGCCGCTGGCGAGATTTTATCGAGGTCTCTGACGTCTACCCGTTCGGCAGCATCGACGGAGACGATGGGTATCTCCGCAGAGAGTTCGACGGCGGTTGCGGCGGTGTCGCTCCCGCAGACCAGCGCCGCGAGGTCCGCGCGCTCGATTTGCTCGGCGAGTGTTTCGGGCGTGAGTCGCGTGTTCAGCGGAACGAGCACGCAGCCGAGGCGTGCCGCCGCGTGGACGAGGACGACCGTCGCGGGCCGGGTTTCGAGCAGGCAGCCGAGATGCTCGCCCGCAACCCCCAGCGCCGCGAGCCGGCCAGCGGTCCGTTTGACACGCTCGTCGAGTTCCCGATAGCTCCACTCCCGTCCGTCGGTTGCGATGAGCGCGGTCGCATCGGGCGAGGCACGG
Source organism: Halococcus sediminicola (assembly GCF_000755245.1). Lineage (NCBI taxonomy): Archaea > Methanobacteriati > Methanobacteriota > Halobacteria > Halobacteriales > Halococcaceae > Halococcus > Halococcus sediminicola. Next base: position 317,086 of record NZ_BBMP01000007.1, read on the forward strand.
ACCCGCCGGGCGAGCACGTCGATCATCCGTCCACCAGCGGCGCGTTGCCCGCTCGCTGTGGTACGCGCACGTGACCGTCCTCGATTGGGGCCGGGTCCGCGACGAGGTCTTCGGCGAGCCGGTCGGCGGTTGCGAGACCGGCCGGCAGCGGGTCGGGGAGGCTCGCGGTGACGTGAACCGCCCCCGTTCGAGCAAGTGCGCCGTCGATGGTCGTCGTGAGTACCGCCCCACAGCCGGCTTCGCGGGCGGCGAGCGCGGCTGCTCGCGCGCGGTCCGGCCCGCCGAGCGCCATCGGTTTCAAGACGAGCACGTCCGCGGCGTCGGTGTCGAGAACACGCTCGACGGAATGAGCCGCCAGCGACTCATCGAGCGCGATCGGCACCTCTCCTCGGAGATCGGCGTGGCCGGCGAGATCGTCTTTCGGGAGTGGTTGTTCGAGGTACGCGAGGTTCGCGGCGGCGAATCCGTCGAGCGCCGCCCGCGCTTCGTCATGGCTCCACGCCCCGTTCACGTCGGCGCGGAGTTCGACCTCGGGACCGACCGCCCCCCGCACGGCGGTGATGCGCTCGATGTCCTCCGCGACCGCCCGCGCCCCGACTTTGACTTTGAGGGTTGCGAACCCCGATTCGATCGCTTCGGCGGCTTCGTCGACGATTTTCTCGACTGAGTCGTCGCCGATGGTGGCGTTCACCGGCACGTGCTCTCGCTGCTCGCCGTCGAGATTGCGGTAGAGCGGGACGCCCGCCGCCCGCGAGCGCGCATCGCAGAGTGCGAGCGCGAGACCGTGGCGGGCGGCCGGCGTCTCGTGGAGCGAATCGAGCGCTGCCTCCCAGTCATCGGCGTTCCGAGCGCGTTCGAGCGCTGTCCGACAGTCGTCGAGCGATTCCGTCCAGCCCGGCAGCGGCGTCGCCTCGCCTACGCCCCGCGCCCCCTCGCACTCGACGAAAACGAGAAATCCATCTCTCGTGTCGATAGTGCCACGAGCCGTCGAGAGCGGGCGTGAGAGGGCGAGCGAGAACGGTTCGATTCTCATAGCACTCCCGGAACCGCGAGACCGAGCGCGAACAAGAGGGAGTGGGCCGCGAGCAACTTCCCCACCCGTTCGAGTGCGGGATTGAGCGCGTCGCCGTCGGTTCTGGTCAGCACGGTCGCGGCGATGGAGGCGGCGTACGGCATCGTGAGCAGCGGTGCGAGCACGAGCGGTCCGTAACCGGTGAGCCAGAAAATCACCGGAATCACGTAGGCCATCCCAGTCATGCAGAGGAATTCGACGCGACTCCAGCGGTAGCCGATGATGACCACGAGCGAGCGCTTGCCCGCCGCCATGTCGGTCTCGCGGTCGCGCAGGTTGTTGACGACGAGGATGTTGGTCGAGAGGCCCGCGGCGGGCAGACTCGCCACGACGGCCGCGAGCGGCAGCGTTCCCGGCGGGAGCCAGAGCGGGAAGGATCGAGTGAGGGCCGCTGCCTGCACGTAGTAGGTGCCGGTGACGGCGACCAACCCGAAGAAGACGAACACGAAGAGGTCGCCCAAGCCGTACGAGCCGAACGGGTAGGGTCCCCCAGCATAGAGCACCCCGGCGGCGACGCTCGACAGTCCGACGACGACGATCGGTAGTCCGCCGACGAACACCAAGTAAGTGCCGAGGGCGATGGCGAGCGCGAACGTCCCGACCATCGCGCGCCGGACTTCTGAAGGTCCGATGAGACCCGACTGGGTAACTCTTGTAAAACCCTCGCGCTCGTCGGAGTCGACCCCCGACTGGGCGTCGTAGTAGTCGTTGGCGAAGTTCGTGCCCACCTGGATGAGCAGCGCGCCGACGAGCGCCGCAACTGCCGGAATCGGGGCGAACACGTCCCTGTAGACGGCGAGACCGGTGCCCACGAGAACGGGCGCGGCGGCCGCCGGCAGCGTCTGCGGGCGCGCGGCCATCAACCACGCTCGCCCCCGCGAAACTCCCTGTGTAGCCATTTCCGTGAAATTGGGTATCCGGCAGCGTTAACGTTGGGATACGGACTGGCGCGCCGTGAATCGAGCCATCGACGTTCTCCGTCGTGAAGCCCCGTCCTGCACGGGGGCGTGTTTCACACCGTGGCACATGTTTCGAGGTTCGAAACACCGGGCAGGGAGTAAGTATAGAACCCTCCACTGTCTGTGTCGAAACGGAACCGCATGGTTCCGGTCGCACGGGAACCCGGTCCGCTGCCCTGGCATCACCGCGTACCCTTCCCGTGCCTGTTCTCGGGACGTGACTTCGGAAGCTTTGATTGGCCTCGCAGTGTACCGTGTATAGATACACCGCTTTCCCGAGTGACGATCGTACTGGCCGTCGGTCGCCGTCGACTTCGGGCGAACGGACATTCGAGTCATGGAGTACGTCCAAGAGCGAATCACGACCCTACACGGGTTTGCCGACGAGCCGCCGGCCGCACCGACCGATCGAACGGCGGTCGTCGTGCCGATGACCGGCCGCGAGTATCGTACGACGGCGGCCGCAAACGTGTTTTCGTCGCTCGCCACGCTCGACGTGGCGACGGTCGTCGTCGCTTTGCGTGCCTCGCGCGAGCGCGTCGGCGCGGTCGCCCGGTGGCTGTCGGAGTTCGACTGCGACATCGAACTGCTCTGGTGTGGCGGTTCACGGCTCGAAACGCTGCTCGCCGAGCGCGGTCTCGACGGCGAGGGCGGGAAAGGACGGGACGTCTGGCTCGCACTCGGTCTCGCGAGCGACCACGAGTTCGTCGTCGTCCACGACGCCGACGCGCTCTCGTACTCGGCCGCCGACGTGTCGCGGCTCTGTGCGCCGCTCACCAATGGTTTCGAGTTCGTGAAGGGCTATTACGCACGCATCGAGCAAAATCAGCTCTTCGGGCGGCTATTTCGACTCTTTTACGCGCCGCTCGTGGCAACCCTCCGCGAACGCCACGACGCACCGGTCCTGGAGTATCTCGGAGCCTTTCGCTACGCGCTCGCCGGCGAGGTCGCGCTTACCGGCGACCTCGCGCGCGACCTGCGCCTCGGCCGGAGCTGGGGGCTCGAAATCGACACTCTCGAAACCGCCTTCGAGGGCGCAGGCTTCGCAAACACGGCACAGGTCGACCTCGGCATCGACGTGCACGACCACCGGACGGTGTCGGGGTCGGAAGGACTGGCGGCGATGAGCCGCGAGGTCGGGCGGGCGCTGCTCCGCGCCGTCGAGAAGCATAATGTGCAACCCGACTACGACACCCTTCCGGAGCGCTACCGACAGACGGCGGCGCGGTTCATCCGCCAGTACGCCGCCGACGCAGCGCACAACGGGTTCGAATACGACCCGGCGGGCGAGCGCGAGCAGGTCGGCGAGTACGCGACGGCCATCACCGCACCCGCTCCCGACGACCGACTGCCGGCGTGGACGGACGCACCGCTCGCCCCCCACGAGATCAGGGAGGTCGTACGAACGGATCTAGCGGCGATAAAGGACTAACCCGGTGGCCCCCGAGAACCCGCCGATGGAGTTGACCCACGACGAACTCGCCGGCGTCGTCGACCTCTTCGGCGCACTCACGCGAGACGAACTCACCGAGGCGGGCGACGAACTCGCCTTCAAGCGCGGTGCCGATTTCGATGGTGAGAACATCGAGACGGCGCTTGCAGCGTATCGTCTCGTCGCGTTCGACCCCGATGGAGTCGTCGAGCAAAGTGGAGACGAACAGTTGGTTGCCGCCGGTCCGACGGCGTTCCCGACGCTTCCCGACGGTGCCGAGGACCTGCCGCATATCCTCGACGTCGAACCGCGCACGCCAGACCGTGCGGCGCTCGGTGGCGTAGTCGAGGGGCGATTTCGTGCCGATGCGGCGCGCGCCGTTCGGGATGACGACCGCGAACGCATCGAGCGGTTGCTCGACGTGAGCTACGACCTCGAAACGTGGGCCCCGGTCGAACTCGATGGCGTGCGCGACCGGCTGGACGCGGCCGCGGGCGGGAGTGGAGCATGAGTCAGGCGCGTGCGGTGACGTACAGCGCGGTCGGGCCACAGACGGCCAGTGCAAAAACGTAGCTCGTCGCCCGATAGAGCAGCGCGAGCGCGGCCGCCGGGCCAGCCCCGACGGGCGTGAGCGCGACCACCAGCGCGACCAGCGCCGTCGAGACGCCACCGAGACCGCCCGGCGTCGGGACGAACCCGGCGAGCGAGCTTGCAGGCACGAGGAAGGCGACCAACAACGGGTCGACCGGCAGACCGAGCGCGAGCGCGGCGAAATAGAGGGGTGCGGCGAAGAACACCCAGCCGAGATAGGAATAGACCAGCCCGACGAGCAAATCGCGTGGTTCGTCGGCGATGCGCGCGAGCTGGTCGTAGAAACTGTCGATGCGCGCCTCGACTCGTGCCATCGCAATCCGGTCGGTGCGTTTCGTCACCGGGCGGGCGAGCGTCGTTAAGATATTTTCGACGAGGTCGCGCCGTCGCCACGCGCCGTAGACCAGCGCCGGCACGCCGATGGCGATGGCCGCGAGTCCGACGAGAATCGAACGCGCGCCCGGCGGGACCGTGCCGGTGATTGCGAGCGCTGCGAGTCCGACGCCGGCGAAGGTGAAAAACGGCAAAAGATTCAGCAGGTCGGCCGTCGAGACGCTCGCGAGGCTCTCCTCGTAGCTCGCGTGGGTGTCGGCCGAGAGGACGTAGGCGATGAACGGCTCACCGCCGGCCTGTCCGAACGGCGTCGTGTAGTTCGCGAACGTCGCCGCGAGGTAGGTCGGGACCAGTTCCCGATAGGGAATGGAAATCCCGCCGGCATCGAGAACGACCTGCCACGTCTTCGTCCACGCGAGCAGGTAGCCACAGGTGCTGAGACAGGCGATGGCCACCCAGCGCAGGTCCGCGCGGGCGAGCGCGTCGAGGATGTCGCCCCAGCCGACGGCGCTGCCGAGGAAATACAGGAGGACGATTGCGATGGTGAAGCCGACGACCGCTTTCGCCATCGAGCGCCGGTCGAGCGCGTCCGCGGAGTCGGTCGCCACGTCAGGCCCTCACCTCTCGCCGACGGCACGGTCGATTCATCGTCGATGACACGACCGGGAGCCGGATAAACGGCCTGCAAGCGACCGCCGCCCTGCGGTGGACCCGCGAGAGCGGGCGAATTAAGCCCCGCCGGCCCTACGGGAAGGTATGCATCTCGCGCGGGTGGCCGAGCACGCGGCCACAGGAGTCACCGACGAGCAGCGCGACGCGGCCGTGCTCGTGCCGGTCATCACGCGCGAACACCCGGGGGACTACGACGGCGCACATCTCCTGTTCACCAAGCGCGCCGACCACCTCGGCGAACACCCCGGCCAGATGAGTTTTCCCGGCGGTGGGCGCGAGCCAGTGGACGAGGATCTGACCGCGACCGCGCTGCGCGAAGCCCACGAGGAGATCGGTCTCGACCCCGCAACTGCGGAGGTCGTCGGCCGACTCGACGACATTCGAACGATCACGCGCTACGCCGTTCGGCCGTTCGTGGCCCGCGTTCCCGACCACGAGTACGTCCCCGACGAGCGCGAGGTCGCCGAGGTCGTCGTCCTCCCCGTCGAAGCGCTCACGAACCCCGCGAACTACGACTCCGAGCGCCGCGACCACCCACACTACGGCGACATCAGACTCCACTTCTTCCGTGTCGGCGACTACGTCGTCTGGGGCGCGACCGGGCGCATCCTCGTGCAGTTCCTGGAACTGACGACCGACTGGCGCGTGCCGGACGACCCCGACCGCGTGGTCGATTCGGATGCCGACTTTCCGGTTTAAGAAGACGTCCGACCGTCGGTCGCGCTCTCGTCGTCATCTGCACGAGAACTCTCCTCGACACCGTTCTCGAACGTCTCGTCTTCGACCGCCTCGCCCTCGTCGGTCGAAATCCGAATCGGGCCGTCGTCGCTTCCCTCGACTTTCGGGAGTTCGACTTCGAGCGTGCCCTCGGAGGTGAGTCTCGCGGTCGCTTCGTCGGGATTGATCGTCGCCCCCGTGGGGAGTGTCGCGCGCCCGTCGAGGGAGAGACCGCGGCCGGGAAAGCGCATCTCGAAGCCCTCGCGGTGCTCGCGAGTGCGGTCGATGCGGACGTGGACCGAGTCCTCAGCATAGCGTACCTGTACGTCTTCGGCGCGTGCGTCGGGTGCGTCGAAGACGACGAGATAGGCGTCGTCGCTTTCGAGCAGGTCGGTCGGCAGCGGACGGCGCTCCTGTGTACGACCGGCGAATCGACCGACGCCGTCGAGCACCGTGTTGCGCAGCGACTCGCCGACGCTGGTCACAGTTCGACCTCCCGAAGCGACTCCGTTTCGGTGCAGTACGGACACTGGAAGTCGGCGACGCCCACGTCGTCGGGCATATCGTAGGTGTAGTGCATCTCGAACATGTCGAGTTCGCAGCCGTCGTTCTCACAGACCACTTCGAGGGTTGCGGGCATACCGCCCGTAGTCCCGCGCGACCTATCAACCCCACGGGTCGTGAGAGTGGGAGTTTTACGCCGCGGCGCTCTTGTGACCCCATGACCGACCCAGCCACGCTCGACGTCACCCTCGTCGATGGGTACGTCGACGAACCCGCCCACTTCGGCGTGCCGCCGTACATCTCCACGTATCCCCGGTTCACCGCCGGCGCGCTCGTCGATGCGGGCGTCCCCGAAGAGAACGTTACCTACCACACGATCGACGAACTGCGCGACGAGCGGAACAAGTGGCGCGACGTGGCCCAGGCCGACCTCATGATCTACCTGGGTGGGATGACCGTGCCCGGAAAGTATGTAGGTGGGACGCCCGCCGAACCCGACGAGGTGCGCGAACTCGCGTGGGTCGCCGAGGGGACGAGTCTGATGGGCGGCCCAGTGAAATTCGGCGTCGGCGAGGAGAACGCCGGCGGGCAGGCAACCGAGCGCAAGGACCTCGACTTCGAGTTCGTCGCCAAGGGCGACGTCGAGGCCGCCGCCCACGACCTCGTTTCGAATGGGTTGGAGGGGTTCGGCAATCGAATGCGCGACGTCGAGGAGGTCACCCGCTGGGCACGAGACGGCGCGTTCGTCGTCGAACAACACCCGAATCACCCCGACTACCTCATCTGCGAACTCGAAACCTCGCGTGGCTGTGCCTACCGGTGTTCCTTCTGCACCGAACCCCTGTATGGGAATCCCGATTTCCGCCGGCCCGAATCGGTGGTTTCGGAGGTCGATGCGCTCGCCGACCGCGGCGTGAAACACTTCCGGCTCGGCCGACAGGCCGACCTGCTCGCCTACGGCGGCGACGGCGAAGCGCCCAACCCCGACGCGCTCCGTGACCTCTACGGCGGTATTCGGGATGTCGCGCCGGACCTCGAAACGCTCCACCTCGACAACATCAACCCGATCACCATCGTGCGCTGGCCCGAAAAATCGCGGGAGGGATTGCGGATCATCGCCGAGCACAACACGCCCGGCGACACGGCTGCCTTCGGGCTCGAAAGCGCCGACCCCGTCGTCCAGGAACAGAACGATCTCAACGTGACGGCCGACGAGTGTTTCCGCGCCGTCGAGATCGTCAACGAGGAGGCCGGGTGGCGACCCGAGGACGGTGGGAACGCCAACCGACTGCCGAAACTCCTCCCGGGGATCAACCTCTTGCACGGGCTGCACGGCGAGCGCGAGAAGACGTTCGAACTCAACAAAGAGTTCCTTCACCGGGTCTACGACGCCGACCTCATGCTCCGCCGGGTGAACATCCGGCAGGTGATGGCCTTCGACGGTACCGAAATGAGTTCCACCGGAGCGCAGATCGCCGACGATCACAAGAAACTGTTCAAGGAGTACAAAACCGAGGTCCGCGAGGAGATCGACAACCCGATGCTCCAGCGCGTCGCGCCCGCCGGCACGCTCCTGCCGGACGTCCACCTCGAATACCACCAGGACGGCAAGACCTTCGGCCGACAGCTCGGCACCTACCCCCTCCTGGTGGCGGTTCCGGGCGAGCGCGATCTCGGGAGTGTCACCGATATCGCCGTGACCGACCACGGCTATCGCTCGGTATCGGGCGTGCCGGCACCGCTTGACCTCAACGCCGCCTCGATGGACGAACTCGCGGCACTTCCGGGTCTCGGCGACCAGCGCGCGGGCACGCTCGTCGTGAACCGACCGTACGAATCGCCTGCCGAGGCCAGCGACGCGCTCGGCGTCGAGCTCCCCGGTTTCGCCACTGCTCGCGCGCCGGAAGGAGCCGACTGAGCCGGAGAACCGAGCCGTACAGAACCCGGAAGGGATTTGTCGATGGCTGGCGCATTCGGAGCAATGAGTTCGGTCGCCGTGAGCGTCGTCCTTCCGGCCTACGACGAGGAGCGCACGCTCGCTGCGACCGTCGAGACCACGCTCGAGGCACTCGCATCGTTCCTCCCCGACGACTCGTTCGAAGTGCTCGTCGCCGAGGACGGCTGCACCGACGACACACCCGAAATCGCCGCCCGGCTCGCCCGCGACGACGAGCGCGTGCGCCACGTCCACAGCGACGAACGACTCGGTCGCGGTGGCGCGCTCACCCGTGCCTTTCGAGCAGCGCGCGGCGACACGCTCGCGTACTTCGACACCGATCTCGCGACGGACATGAGCCATCTCGAAGAACTCGTCACGAGTGTGCACTCGGGCGAGTACGACGTCGCCACCGGCTCGCGCCTGCTCGCGGCGAGCGATGCCGACCGGCCAGCGAACCGCGACGTGCCGAGCCGCGTCTACAACGGGCTCGTCCGGCTGTTCCTGCGCTCGTCGGTCCACGACCACCAGTGTGGGTTCAAGGCCTTCGACCGCGCGGTGCTCGACGATCTCCTCAGTGACGTCGAGGACGACCACTGGTTCTGGGATACCGAACTCCTCGTGCGCGCCCAGCGCGCCGGCTACCGCGTCCGGGAGTTCCCCGTCGACTGGACGCCGATGGGCGATACGAAAGTCGACTTCGTCCGCGACGTGCTCGGCATGGGCAGCGGCATCCTCCGGACGTGGTGGCGACTCGGCGTCGCGCCGCGCATTACCCGGCGCGTGACGCTCGTCGCCGGCACGCTGCTCACGCTGTTGGCCGTCGCGCTGATGCCACAGTACATCGACGTCTCGCGGATGCTCGCCGAGATCGAGACTGCGAACCCCGCGCTCGTCGTCGCCGCGGCGCTCGTCTACGTGCTCTCGTGGCCGCTCCGTGGCGGGCGCTATCGCGACATCCTCGAAGAGTTGGGCTACACCGAAGGGCTCGGCTTCCTCACCGGTGCGGTGTTCATCTCCCAAACTGGCAATCTCGTCTTCCCGGCACGGGCGGGCGATGCCGTCAGGGCCTACGTCGTCAAGACGCGCCGGCGCGTGCCCTACCCCACAGGATTTGCCTCGCTGGCCGTCGAGCGCGTCTTCGATCTGCTGACGATTACGCTGCTCGCCGGCGTCGTCCTCATCGGGCTTGCAGCCACCGGCATCACCAGTCTCTCGGGACTCGGCGCGACCGTCGCCGGTGGGAATCAAAGCGGGCGCGTCGCCCTCCTCGTGGCCAGCGGCGTCGGGATGGCCGCCATCGCCCTCGTCGGTGCCATCGTCGCCAGCGCGCGCTCGGATCGCAATCTCGTCCGTCGCGGGATGGAGAAGGTGAGTTCGGACGCCTACGCCGACCGCGTGGCGGGCGTCATCGAGCGCTTCGTCGGCGATGTGCAAGCCGTGGCGGGCGACCGCAGCGCATTTGCCCGCATCGGCGCGAGTAGCGTGGGAATCTGGACGCTCGACGTCATCACCGCTCTGCTGGTCTTCGCTGCCTTCGACGTCGCGCTTCCGCTCACGACGCTCGTCGCCGTCGGCTTCTTCGCCGTCAGCGTCGGCAACCTCGCCAAAGTGCTCCCGCTCTCGCCGGGCGGCATCGGTCTCTACGAGGGCGCGTTCAGCCTGCTCGTCGTCGGGCTGACGCCGGTCGCCACGCCCGTCGCGCTCGGCGCGGCCATCGTCGACCACGCGGTGAAGAACGTCGTCACCGTCGTCGGTGGGCTTATCTCGATGCTCGTGCTCAACGTCTCGCTCACCACTGCCGTCGAGGAGAGTCAGGACGTCGAGGCGACACCGACCGACGACTAAAACCCTGCTCGCAAACCGCGCGAGCAGTGAACCACGCTCGCTGCGCTCGCGCGGACACCTTCCTCGAACCGCGGACCGCACAGCACTGCCGAAGCCCTCGCTCCCGTCGGTCGCTCGTACTACGCGCCTTGCCCTTCATCCGCCAGGACCGCACCGTCCTGCATCCGCACCGCAACCGCCGGTACGGCGGCCACTACACTATCCGACCGACTTTTCACGGCTCCACCCCTCTCGTCGCTCGAATGTCCGTTCTCGGCGCGGTGACGACGGTGCTCGCGGGAATGGTCTTCGGGTTAGCCATCGCCGCGCCGCCGGGACCGATGAACGCGGTCATCGCAGAAGAGAGCGTTCTCAGAGGCTGGCTCTCCGGCGTGTGGGCCGGTCTCGGCGCGATGGCCGCCGACGCCTGCTTCTTCGTGCTCGCGCTGGTCGGCGCGGTCGCGGTCGTCGAGCGCGTGCCGGCCATCCGTGGCGCGGCCTTCGCGGCCGGCGGCCTGCTGATGCTGTATTTCGCCTACGGCGCGGCCCGCGGCGCGAACGACGACCACGAAGCGGCCACCGGCGAGCGCCGCGGGTTCGCCAAGGCGTTCGCCCTCGCCATCACGAACCCCTATCAGGTGGTGTTCTGGCTCACCATCGGCGTCGGCATGCTCGAACCCGGACGGATCGACGTGCTCGCACCGCTCTCGGCGGACCTTGCGAACGTGTTGGTCGTCGCAACCGGAAGCCCGGCGCTCGTCGTCGGCTTCTTCGCCGGCATCGCGGCGTGGGTCGTCGGCTTCCCGACGACGCTGGTCGCCGCCGAGCGCCGTCTCACGGGCGTCGGGCCGACCGTGGCCTATGCGAGTGCGCTCGTGCTCGCGGGCTTCGGGCTGGTCTTTCTCGGCGAGGCGCTCTCGATGGCCGGCTCAGTCCTCTGAGGCGTCCACGTCCACGCCGGCGACCTCGTCGTCGAGCCACTCGCGCAGCCACTTCACGCGCTTGAGGCGCTGGTGGATGAGGCTCTCGGCGCGGTCGCTCTCGATGCGGTCGGCGGCGTCGCGGCCGCGTTCGAGCACCCGGCCGATCATCTCGGCGGCGTCCATGTGCGTGCGCGATTCGTAGCCCATCCGTAAGAGCAGGAGTACCGCGCCGTTCGCGCCGATCTTGTCGAGCAGGTCGGCCTCGATGAGACAGCGCGTCTCCAGGGGGAGTTCGTCGAGCGGTCCCTGGTAGGAGTGTTCGCTCACGCTCGTACAGACCTCCTCGATGAACGAGGCGGGAAACTCGCCATGGGAGTCGAGGTACTCGCGGGCGACGCGCGCGCCCGCCTCGGCGTGGAGATCCTGTTCGGCCTCCAGTTTCGAGACGTCGTGAAAGAGCGCGGCGACGCGCACGACATCGACGTTCGCGCCCTCGCTCTCGGCGATGTCGACGGCGAGTTCGACCACGTTCAGGATGTGGTTGAACCGATAGCCCGCCGAGTGCCACGGATACCACCGCATGCGCCCGCCCTCACCCTCGTTTTCGATGCTGGCTTCGAGATAGCCCGAGACGAACCGCTTCATGGCGTCGAACTCGGCGGCCGAGATCGGCGATTCCCTCACTTCGACGCCCAATCGCACTCCCCCCCGACGTTTCGTGTTCCGTTCATGTTGTGCGACTAGACGTATGTTCGACTCTTTAGCGTTACGACACTGCGGCCAAACTACTAGCGAGGCTTGCCATCGACACCGGGGTTTATGATGACGACTGTCGAACGAGGGGTATGGAACTGCGCGAAGCAACACCCGACGACGGGGCGGCGATTCGGGACATCGCCCGCCGATCGATGGAACAGTCGTACTCGCTCAGCCCGCGAACCATCGACGGTGCGATAACCCAATGGTACGGTGAGGACGCCTTCGCCGAGAAACTCGACGAGTCGGACACGCTCCTGATCGTCGCCGAAGACGAGGGTGACGTGCGCGGGTTCACCGAAGGCGACCTCGTCAACGAGGGTGGCAACGGCGACCTGCTCTGGCTGCACGTCGACCCCGACTACCGTGGGCAGGGTATCGCGACGGAGCTGTTCGAGCACACCCGCGAGGAACTCTTCGAGATGGGGGCCGCCCAGTTGCGCGCGAAGGTGCTCGAGGACAACACCGAGGGCAACGAGTTCTACGCGATCTTCGACTTCGAGCAGGTCGGCACCGACACCGTCGAGATCGACGACAGCGACTACACCGAGAACATCTATCTCCACGCCGACGACGTCGACGTCCAGCCGACGCTCGAAACCTCGGACCCCGTGCGCGAACTCGATGACGGATTATACGTCAACGAAGGGCAGGTCGAGCGCGGCTCGAAGGGACCGTTCTTCACCGCCTACACCGACCCCGACTTCGACGAGGAGCACAAGTACGGCTACTACTGTGCGAACTGTGAGACCCTCGACAACGCGATGGACACGATGGGGAGGGTAAAGTGCAACTCGTGTGGCAACCTCCGGAAGGCGACGCGCTGGGACGCCACCTACGGGTAATCCGGAGGGCTCAGACGGTATCGGGTCTCGTGTGCACGGTCAAATCCACCTGTCGAGCCTCGCCCTCGATGTCGGCGACGATGCGCTCGACGATCTGTTCAGCCTCCCGCTCGATGATCGGTTTGACCTTCTCGACGACCCACGACAGCGAGACCAATCGGGGAAGGTCGAACTGGCCCGAATCGACCGAATCGGTGTCGAACTCGACGCGAAAGCGGACCCGTGAGGCGTCCTCACGGCCCGCCGGCGGGTCGATGTCCTCGACGGCCCAGTAGCCGTGAGCAGTGATGTCCTTGATGATCTTCCAGTCGATCCGGTTGGGTGGCTCGACGTCCGTGACCCGCGAGCGCGCCGTGTAGGTGAGTTTCCACCACGCGAAGTGGAGGTCGTAGGTCGTGCCGGGCGTGCCGTCGCCGTGGCGGTCGACGCTCTCGAGATGCTCGGAGTAATCCGCATAGCGCGGGAAGTCGATCAGGAAGTCGTAGACCGCCGCGGGCGGGAGGTAGACCTCGGTGCTGACTTCGATGCTGTCCACGACTGGCAGTCGTGGGCGGGCGGCGTAAGCGTTGGCATACCGCTCGGATGCGGGCGGGCTTGCCGGGCCAATACCGTGAAATAAATGACCCCCCGCTCGGACGACGCAAACGTCAATGACGCCACGTGGTCCGCGAACGGTCGGAGCGAAGGAACTGTTGCTCGTCGGGGTGATCGTCGCGCTGGTCGCCGTTTCGGCCGGGGCGGCGAGCGCACAGCGTGCCGGCAACGTCTCGACGGTCGATTCGTGTACGACCATCGATACGCCGGGGCGGTACGCGCTGACCGAGAACGTCGCGGGCGACATCGAGAACCCCGACGCGGCCTGTATCGAGATCACCGCGGGTAACGTCACTCTCGACGGGCAGGGGCACGCGGTCGCGGGGACCGGCGCGGGCCACGGCGTCGAAGTCGACGGGAGCGGGGGACCGGTATCGAACGTCACGGTGGAGAACCTCCGGGCGCACAACTGGTCGATAGCCGTCTTCGCGCTCGGGACGGACGAGAGCACGATTCGCCGGACGATCACCGCAAACAGCACCGAAGGACTCGCCCTCGGCGCGTCGAGCAACGCCACGCTCGTGAACAACACCGCCACCGACAACGCCATCGCGGTCGCGCTCGGCGGGCAGAGTCAGAACAATACCCTTCGGAGGATGACGGCCATCGAGAACAAGTGGGGTATCCACTTCGAGCGCGAGAGCGCCAACAACACGGTCGTCGATAGCGTCGCGCGGAACAACAGCCGCTGGGACTACTACTCCGAGCGCAACGACGCCGGAAACACCGTCGAGAACCTCGCGCTCTCGACGGCGAGGCTGTCGTTCACCGAGCAAAACGTCGCGCTGCGGTCGGTGACCTCGCCACCACCCCTCCCGCGTGGCGCGGGCAATCTCGACAGCTACATCGAGGCGACCGACACCCACGGGGGCCAGTCCGCGCTCTCGCTGACGATGCAGTACGGGAGCGCACGGAACGCGGTCGGACTCTGGCGACACGACGGCCAACACTGGTCGCCCGTCGGGCGCACCCGAACCGATAGCTCGACGAACAGCGTTTCGGCGAACCTCACCCGGTTCGGCACCATCGGAGCTCTCGCCGACGCCGGAGGCGGCGCCGGCGGGCCGGTGACGGTCTCGGTCGACGAGGGACCGGCCGTCGAGCGCAACCTGACGACGCCGACGGCAACGCCGACCGCAACCCCGACGCCCGCACCGACGGCGACGGCCGTGACCGACTCGTCGGAGGCAGCGCCGACGGCGGACGCCAACGCGACGACCGACGTCGCGCGCGGGGCGAACGAGGCAAGTGAAGCGACGCCGCTGCTCGGCATCGGGATCCTCAGAACGCTCCTCGTGGTCCTCGGTGTGATCGGGTTGGCCGTCCTCGGCATCGTGGCGCTGCGTGAGCGTGCGGACCGAGGGCCGGGATTTAACCGATGAGCCGGCCAACGAGGGCATAATGCTCGACGGGGTGAACGTCGCACTCGGCGTCACGGGGTCGATTGCGGCGGTGAAAACCATCGAACTCGCCCACGAACTCCGGCGGCGCGGGGCCAGCGTTCGCGGCGTGATGACCGCGAGCGCACAGGGTATCGTCCACCCGTGGGCACTCGAATTCGCCACCGAGAACTCGGTCGTGACCGAACTCACAGGGAAAGTCGAACACGTCGCGCTCTGCGGGCGTGAGGGTTGGGCCGACGTGCTGCTCGTCGCGCCCGCGACCGCGAACACCGTCGGGAAGATTGCCAGTGCCATCGACGACACACCCGTGACGACGACCGCGACGACCGCCCTCGGGGCCGATATTCCGATGGTCGTCGCGCCGGCGATGCACGAACCGATGTACGACCATCCCGGCGTGCTCGATGCCATCGAGCGCGTCGAATCGTGGGGCGTCGAGTTCGTGCCACCCCGCATCGAGGAGGGGAAGGCCAAACTCGCCAGCCTCGATGCCATTGCGCTCGCCACCGCACGGGCCACAAGTGAAAACGACCTCGCCGACGAGCGAATCGTCGTGACGAGCGGGGCCACCAGCGAGGCCATCGACCCGGTGCGCGTGCTCACCAACCGCTCATCGGGAAAGACTGGGCGGGCGGTCGCGCGGGCGTGCTACGCGCGCGGTGCGGACGTGACGCTCGTCCACGACGCTGGTGACGTGCCCTACGCCGACGTCGAGTGCGTCGAGAGCGCCGCCGAGATGCTCGCCGCCGTCGAAAGGGTGGTCGAGACGGCCGATGCACTCGTCTCGGCGGCGGCCATCGGCGATTACACCGTCGAGGGGAGCGACGAGAAGATCCGCTCGGGACAGGACCTCTCGCTCGACCTCGAACCCACGGTCAAGATCCTCGACGCGGTGCGCGAGAGCCACCCCGACCTCCCGATCGTCGGGTTCAAGACCGAGACGAGCGGCGAGGACGAGGCGATGGTCGCGGCCGCCCGCGAGACGCTTTCGCGTGCGGGGTTGGCCTTTGTGGTGGCCAACGACGCGAGCGTGATGGGCGAAAGCGAGACGCGCGTGCTCGTGGTTCGGGAAGGCGATGTCGAGAGCTACGCAGGCGACAAGGCGGGCCTCGGCGCGCGCGTCGCCGAAGAGTTGGCGCTCGAACTGGCGTAGCCTTCGTCGACGTACACCACCACACTGCTGATGGTACAGCCGCTATCGAAGAGAAATCGTTGGACCTCGTGGCGCTCGTACCCGTCCATGTACCGGTCGATGTCCGAGGCGTTGTCGTACTCCTCCGAGCAGGCATCCGACGGGCCGAAGGCGATGACGACCGGCGGGCGTTCGCCGTTTTGGACTGTGCGCCGCACGGCTGCCGGTTCGACGGTGCTGTTCGTGTCGGCCCCGTCGGCTTCGAGATACCACGCAAAGGGCAGGCGCTCGAACCAGCCCTCGCCGGCGGTTGGGGTCAGGTGGGAGTCGGGACTCGATGCATGGAGTTCGTCGCCATCGAAATCGGGGTCGTCGCCGTAGTACAGCACGTCCGTGCCGTCGTTGGCGCGCACGATTCGACGGATTTCGCCGAGCAGCGGCTTCATCTCGCTTGACGACTGGGCGTACTGGACGAGTTCGTTGTCCGCGCTCTGTGGGTTCTCGAAGGAGGTGTCGTAGGCGCTCACGCCGACCTGTCCGGCGGCGAGGACCAGAACGAGCACCGCGGCGACGCCGACGAGCACATTGCGATCGAAGGTTTGGCCGCTTTCGGTCCGATAGCTCCGGAGATGCGCCAGTCCGACGCGAGCGATCAGCGCTAACCCTACTGCCGCCGGCACCGCGAGCGGGACGATGATGTGGATGACCTCCCACGGGAACGGGTTGTCGACGATGATCGGGTAGCCGAGCGCGCTCGCCGCCCCCCAGAAGAAGGTGAACGCCACGACGTCGCGCGGCTGTTTGCCGGTGTAGCGGTCGGCGAGGAAGCCCACGACCGCGAGGCCGAGCAGGACGGGTGCACCCGCACCGAGCACCGACCAGAGCGCCTCGGCGGTGTCGAGATAGGCGTCGCCACTCCCGCTGCCCCACTGGGCGACGAACTCGTGCCACGAGCCGACCACCGCCTCCTCGACCAACGCCGGGAGCTTGGTCGGGTCGGCGAGCGTCGCGCCCAGCGTCGGTTCCGGCTCGGCGGCCCGACCGCGCGGCGCGTAGAAGAACACGAAGATCGTGAAGAACTCGACGACCGCGAGCACGACGTGGAACCACCAGCGCCGCAACCCCGTGCGAGCGCGCCCGACGGCGTTTCGGAGGGGCTGTGCCGGGCTGTGAGTCCCCATCAGCAGCCGACGGTCGGCTAGCAGGACGAGCGCCCCGAGCCAGATGACGGGATAGACGAGCGCGTTCTCCTTGGTGGTGAACGCGAGCACGAAGAAGGCGACGCCGAGATAGAGGTGCAGGGGTCGCCCGCGGTCGTAGGCACGAACGAGAAAGCCGAACGCGACGAGCATGAACCCCGCGAGCAGCAGGTCGTTCCGGTAAAAGCGCGAATAGTAGAGCAGGACGGGGTTGGCAGCGAGAACGAGCGCGAGCGCGACGGTCTCCGAGTCTCGCAGTCGGTCGGCAAAGAGCAACGCCGCGAGCGGGAGCAATCCCCCGACGACGGCGACGACGAGGCGCATCGAGAAGTCAGAGGCCCCGAGCAGCGCGAACACGTGACTGTCCACGATGGTGAGGAAGGGACCGTGGACGATCGGGCGATACCAGTAGACACCCGACTCCATGTAGCGATAGGCCCAGTAGGCGACGCGCGCCTCGTCCTGATGAGCGACGCGCGCGCCGAGGGCGACCAATCGCACGCCGAGGGCGAGCACGGCGATGGCGACCACGGCGACTCGGAGACGAGTACGGCGATTCGTCCAGTCCATCACTCGTCGCTCTCGTCGGGTGATTCGGGGCGCGACTCGCCCGTGTCCGGCCAGACGGCGTCGCCGGCGAACTCGATGCCCATGCGTTCTGCGGCCTGCGAGATGACGTGTGCGCCCGTTGGCGCAGTAATAAAGAGGAAGACGATGCCCACGAGCGACGTGAGCGCCGCCCCGCCGGGTGCGGGGGCGAAGTATATCGCGCCGGCGAGAAACAGCGAGGCCGCCCCGAGGGTGGTTGCCTTGCTCGTCGCGTGCATCCGGTTGTACACGTCGGGTAAACGGATGAGTCCGATCGTGCCGACCAGCAGGAAGAACGTCCCGATGGCGATGAACAGCGCGACGAGCGCGGCGTGGATCGTGTTCATTCGATGATGTCCCCCTCGGAGACGTAGCGTGCGACGGCGATCGTGCTGATGAAGCCGATGATGGCGAGCACGAGGCTCACGTCGATGAAGAAGCCGTCGTCGGTCTGGAGGGCGAACAGGACCGCGATGGCGACGACGTTCGTCGAGATGGTGTCGAGCGCCACCACCCGGTCGGGCGTCGTCGGGCCGTAGATGACGCGATAGCCGGCGAGCAGGGTGACGCCGCTGGCGACGATCAACCCGACGCGGATGGCGAGCAGGAGGAACTCGGGGAGTTCAGTCGCCACCGACATCACCCCGCGGCGTCGGCGGTTGGTCGTCGGGACTCGCCTCCTCGTCGAAGATGACGAGCGCGTAGTCCTCCCACGTGCGGATCGGTTCGACGAGCGATTCCCGATCCCGACCGGTGATGCCGTGGACGTAGAGCGTGTTCGTCTCTTCGTTGTAATCCATCGTCAGCGTGCCTGGCGTGAGCGTGATGGAGTTGGCAATGGTGGTGATGGCAGCATCCGTCTCGACGCGCAGCGGTATCGCCACCACGTCGGGGTCGATGGGCAGCGACGGCGAGAGCACGCGATAGACCACGTCGAGGTTCGCCACGAGGAGTTCCCTGACGAAGACGAGCAGGTAGGCCACCGTCGAGGGAACCACTCGTAGGGTGCCCGCGAACGCGAACTCGCTGGCGTAGAAGCGCCGGAAGACGTAGGCGAGCGGCACGCCGACGGCGAGTCCGATGAGGAACTCCTCGGCGAGGCGCTCGGGCGTGAGTACGACGCCGCGGACGAACAGCCATAACACCGCGAGCACTACCCCGACGACCGGCCAGCGTCTCATCGACTTGCCCCCAGAACCGCATCGACGTAGGCCTGTCTGTCGAGCGTGACCTCGGCGGCGGCCTCGGCCGCGCGCAATACGGGGTCGAAGCCGATTCCGACGACGACCAAGAGAGCCGCGAGCGCGACGACGACCGCCACGAGCGTCGGCGAATAGGTCGCCGTCCGCACGCCCTCGGATTCGGAGCCCCAGAAGCCGCGGTTCCACGCCCGCGAGAAGTACGCGATGGTCAGGATCGCGCCCACAAGCGAGAGACCGACCGCGAGCGCGCCGCCCCGGCCTCCCATCGCGCCGGCGTGAGCCGTCGTCCGGAAGACGAGTAGCTTGCCGAAAAAGCCCGACAGTGGCGGGATGCCGATGAGCGAGAGCGCGCCGAGGAAGAAGGCAATCGAGAGTAGCGGCGTGCGCGCCGCGAGACCGCCGATGCGCTCGAAGCGAATCGAGCCGACGGCCTCTTTGATAGTTCCGCTTGCGAGAAACAGCATCGACTTCGTGAGACCGTGATTCAGCGCGTAGACGAGCGCGGCCGCGACCGCGAGCGCGCGCACCCCCGGCACCGTGGCCGCGACCGCCAAGGGAAGCACGACGAACCCGATCTGCCCGATGGAGGAGTAGGCGAGCACGCCGTCGAGGCCGTTGCGGCTCACCGCACCCACACCCCCGAGCAGGATGCTGCCGGCGGCCATGACGAACATGACGGGACCGAAAAACGAGAGGAAGTCGTCGCCGACGAAGCCCGGCAGTCCGAGTCCGGCGGGCAGGGTCGCGGCGGCGAAGACGGTGAAGTAGAGCCGGATGATGGCGTAGATGCCCACTTTCTTGACGACGCCGGCGAGCATCGCCGTGACGGGCGCGGGCGCGGCGCGGTAGGCGGCCGGCACCCAGAACTGGAACGGGACGATCCCCGCCTTGAGCGCGAACACACAGAACAACAGGACCGTGAGTCCGAGCACCGGCACCGGGTCGACGCCGTACTGGGCGGGATTGGCGAGTCGGCGAGCCATGTCAGCCATGTTCAGGGTACCGACCGTGGCGTAGAGCCCGCCGATGGCGAGCAGCATGAGTGCACTCCCCAAGAGATTGAGTACGGTGTAAGTCAGCGCCGCGCGGGTGTGCTCGGCCCCCGAATAGAACGCGACGAGCACGTAGCTCGACAGGAGCATCACCTCGAACCAGACGAAGAGGTTGAAGATATCGCCCGTGAGGAACGATCCGGTGATGCCGACGACCATCAGGTGATAGAGCGTGTGATAGGAGACCTGCTGGGCGTACTCGCTCATGAAGCGCGTCGAGAACGCGACTGCCGCGAGCGAGACCACACTCGTGAGGCCGAGCATGAACAGCGAGAGCGCGTCGGCGACGAGCGTGATGCCGAAGGGGGCCGGCCACGCCGAGAGCTGGTAGACGAGGATCGACTCCGCGACCACCCTATCGGCGAGCAGCGCCACCGCGCCGATATAGGCGAGCGCACCCACGAGACTCACCGCCTGCTGTGCGCGCGGGAAGCGCCGGAGTGGGAGGGTGGCGATGGCGGTGAACAGAGCGACCAGCAGCGGCGCGATGACCACTTGAGAGGACATTCAGCTCTCGCCCCCCGTCTCGCCGAGTTCGCGCAGGTCGATGGTGCCGTGCTCCTCGTGGATGCGGTAGGTGAGCACGAGCGCGAACGCCGTGGTCCCGAAACTGATGACGATAGCAGTCAACACGAGCGCCTGCACCAGCGGGTCCGTGACCGTGGCGGGGTTGTCGGGTGGACCGTGGCCGAGAATCGGGACAGTACCCGATAGCCCGCCCATCGTGACGAGGTAGAGGTTCGCGGCCTGCGAGATGATGGTCACGCCCCACACAACACGAACGATGTCCCGGCGGAGCACGAGGAAGGTCCCGAGCGCGAACAGGAGTCCGAGCACGCCCGCGAGAACGAACTGCGTCATTCGTCGCCCACCACCGCGAGGATCGTCAGCAGCGCGCCGACGACGACGAGATACACGCCGAGATCGAAGACGAACGCGCTGGCGAGTTCGAGTTCGCCGAACAGGGGAAGGTCATGGACGAAGAGCACGGCCTGCGAGAGGAACGGCCGGTCGAACAGAGTGGCGACGACGCCGCCGCCCGCCGCGAGTGTGAGGCCGGCGGCGAAGACGAGCAGGTAGTCGGCGACGATAGCGGGACCGCTCGCGGTGTCGTCGCCGGTGCGGTCGAGGAGGTCCTCCTGGAGGAATTCGAGCCCGTAGACGATGTAGACGAGCGCGAACGCCGCCGCCGTGAGCACGCCCGCGATGAACCCGCCGCCGGGGAGGTTGTGGCCCTGCAAGAGCAACGCAATCGCCGTCAGCAGGATAAGCGGGAAGACGACCCGGGTGACGGTACGGGTGATGACCGTCATGTCGCGCGTGCTCACGAGGACTCACCCCGCCCACGCATGGCGATGAGCGTCACGATGCCGAGGGCGGCCATCGCCACCACCGAGATCTCGCCCATCGTATCGAACGCACGGAAATCGACCAGAATGACGTTGACGATGTTGCTCCCGCCGCCGTAGTCGGCGAGGACCGAGCCGTGTTCTGCGGGCACCGGCGCGCGCTCGACGAAAAAGCGCGCGATAGCGTCGGGACTGCCGGTGGTCGCCACGAGTACGGTAATCATGACTGTAAGACCAACACCACTGGCGAGCACCGCGTCGCGGGCTGCCTTTTTCCGGTCGGCGTCGCCGTAGAAGGCCGGTAGCTTGTCGAGCACGAGCAGGAAGATGACGAGCACGAGCGTCTCGACGACCAACTGCGTGAGCGCGAGGTCGGGCGCACTGGAGAGCACGTAGAAGAGCGCGACCATGAACCCGAGCACCGACAGCGTGAGCACGCCCGCGACGTGTGAGGGCGCTCGCGCAACCGCCGCAGCCCCGACGACCGCCACCACGAGGACGATAACGACCGGAATTGTCGCCGAGAGTCCGGAAAACGCCGGAATCGAGATGCCGGCGGCGAGATAGCCTGCGAGCGCGAGCAAGCTCGTCGCGCCGAGCATCCACGTGGCGTAGGTGCGAAAGAGACCGCTCTGGATCTCGGGCAGCGCCAGCCCACTCGCGCGTTCGAGACCGTACACCGCGCCGTCGTAGTACCAGTCCGCCGAGAGCGGCCCGCGAGTCAATGCCCTGACGCCGTCACGGAGGCGGTCGTAGAACGGCGAAAGGAGTATTCCAGAGAGGATGGTTATGGCGCTCATCGCGACATAGGGCGTCAGTTCGGTCGGGAGGTGGATGCTCATCGTGTGGGCCTCGCCGGCGACCGAACTTGCGAAGGCCGACTGGACGATCGTGTCGACGGCGAGTTGCGGATCGATGCCGACGATCATGGCGAGACCGGCGAGCACCACAGGAGGAACAAGCAGGGCGGGCGAGGGACGATGGACCTCGCCGAGCGCGGCGGGTTTCTCGCCCATGAACAGCCAGAGGAAACGGATGGAGTAGAGGAAGGTGAAGACGCTGCCGACGACCGCAACGACAGGAAAGAGCCACGCGAGTCCCCCGAGTTCGTGGGCCACTTCGTAGGCCGCCTCGAAGAGGAGTTCTTTCGAGTAGAAGCCATTAAATGGGGGGACGCCGGCCATCCCGAGCGCGGCGATAGCGGTGATTGTTCCTGTGATGGGGAGGTCGTGGCGAAGCCCGCCGAGTTCGTCGATGGCGCGCGTGCCAGCCTCGTGGGCGATGATGCCGGCGACGAGAAAGAGGGTCGCCTTGAAGAGTGCGTGATTCAGGATGTGGAAGACTCCGGTCTCGGCTCCCAGTTGATTGGCAAAGCCAAAGCCCGCCGTGATGAGACCGAGGTGAGAGGCCGTTGAGTAGGCCAACAGCTCCTTGATGTCGCTGGCTCCCACGGCGAGCAGCGCCGTAATCGTCATCGTGACGAGACCGAGCGTGGCGAAGAGCAGCATCCACTCGTCGCCGACGAGCAGCGGGCGAATCCGGCCGACGAGATAGACGCCCGCCTTGACCATCGTCGCCGAGTGGAGGAACGCCGAGACGGGGGTCGGGGCTTCCATCGCGTTCGGCAGCCAGATATGAAGAGGGACCTGTGCCGATTTGGCGGCCGCGCCGATGGCGACGAGGACGAGCACCGGAACGAACAGACCCGCTTCCTCCAGTGCGGCGCGCATCGCGTCGGCGTTCGCGATCATCGAGTCGGGCGTGCCGACGAGGGTGAGCGTCGTGGCACCGAGTGCGTCGCCGGAGACGAACGCGAGCAGGACGAAGCCGACGAGCATGAACAGTCCCCCAGAGACGGTGATGAGCATCGACTTTCTGGCGGCGTAGAGCGAACTCTCGTTCTCGCGGTAGTGGCCGATGAGGCCGAACGAGGTGATGGACGTGAGTTCCCAGAAGACGAAGAGGGCGATGAGGTCCGACGCGAGCGCGACGCCGAGCATCGATCCCATGAACGCGAGCATCGTTCCGTAGTAGCGCGCCTGTCCGGGTTCGCCGTGCATGTAGCCCGCCGAGTAGGTAAAGATCAGGACGCCGACGCCGCTCGCGAGCAGCGATATGAGCAGTGAGAGGCCGTCGAGATAGAGCGTGAGCGAGACGCCGAGGGTCGGGATCCACGGTATCGAGACCGTCCCCGTGGAGCCGTACTGACTCGCCACCAGTCCAAAGGAAGCGAGCGCGACGAGCGCCGCGAACCACGCCGTGCGCTCGCCGAGCGCGCGGTGGACGAGCGGTACCGCGAGCGCGCCCACAAACGGGAGCGCGAGCGCGGCGAACAGCGCCATCTCCATCGGCGCGGTGTTCGTCTGAACGAGCGTGGCGACCCCAGTATCGAGTTGCCCCGCTATCGGGGCCTCGGCGAGCGCTGTCGGGAGCGCCACGAAAGACACGTCCGGAGTCTGCAAGCGACGACCCTTAACCGTTCTCAAATCCGCCGCCGGCGTGTCGGTTCCGAAACCTACGCACGCGGCGGCCGCGCCCGACACGAACCGCAGGCCGCTCGGCCAGCCCGGCACGTAGGTTTATGTACCATCCCGCAGCCAGACCGCCCCAACGCACCGGCCCGTCGAGGGTGAAATCGCGGGACGACCGGCGACTCGCTATCGGCGATGGCTGGTGTGCAGAACACAGGAAACCATGAAGGAGAAAATCAAACAGTTCGTTGCGGACAAACGGGGTGTCAGCCCTGTGATTGGCGTCGTGTTGATGGTTGCAGTGGTCGTGATTCTCGCCGCCGTCATCGGCGCGTTCGTATTAGGCCTCGGTGGCGACCAGAGCCAAGCACCACAGGCGAGTTTCAGTGTCGATAACGGTGATATCATCTACGAGGGCGGTGACCCTCTCGATGGTGGCGATATCGAGGTCACTGGTGCCGGAAATGGCGGTGGCAGTGGCGGTGAGCTCTCGGCCGGCGATACTGTCGGTAGTGTCAGTGGTGATGGTACGGTACGAGTTGTCTACACTGGTGATGGTGGATCGACGACTATCTGGCAAACCCAAGTTAGCGGTGGCGGCGGTACCAACTAACCCAGCTATTCACCATCCGCTTCGGGTGAACTGAGCAGTGCGGCGCGGTTCTATTTTTATACTACAAATAGCCAAGGGTTCGATGATATGATACATCGAAACCAGAATTTTCCCACTACTCGCCGTTGCTCTCGATGATCTCGATCTCGACGGTCTCGTTCGGTTCCAGATCGCTGATGAGCAGTGAGATTTCGCCCTCGATGTTCGTCAGACTCGCGCCCGGTTCGGCCGCGCCGTTGCGGTGACAGACGATTTCGAGTTGCCCGTTCTCGCCGGGAACGGCGGTCGTGCTGGCCATGTGCGGATATGGTAGTCGCACACGGATGAGGACACTCCCGGCACACGCATGGTGTGGGCCGATGACGAATCGAGTGAGTTATCATGGGCGCTCTAGCGGTCTGTCCATCGTTTGGCCGACCACGCAGGCGCTTGGCTCGAATCGGTCCGTCGATGCTGGTCGCCTCCGCCCGGTAACACTCACGTCAGCACCTGATTGAATAGCACCCGCACCCTATCGACGGATGAGCCAATGTCCAACGAACCCACCGCAGACGTCACCGCCGAACCGCCGACCGCTCCCGTGCCGGTCGTCGGCACCGACCACATCACCCTCATCGGGAGCAATCCCGAGGACACCATCGCCTTCTACCGCGATGTTCTTGGAATGCCGCTGGTGCTCAGACAACCGAACCTCGACCAGCCGGAGGTCGAACATCTGTTTTTCGACACCGGCGACGGTCGGATTCTCACATTCTTCGTCACCGACGACCGTCCGTCGAACCCCCGTGGACAGCGAGCGGGCGTCGGGGCCGTCCACCACCTCGCCTTCCGGCTCGACCCGGAGCGATTCGAGGAGGCGAGAGAGGGACTGCGGGAAGCCAACCGGCGATTCAACGAGTTCGACCGCGGGCCCTTCCAGTCGCTTTACACCAGCGATCACAACGGTCTCACCATCGAACTCGCCACCGACAAATACCGGATTCCGGACGACCGTCGCGGCGAGGTCTATGCCGAAGCGCAGGCACAGCGCGTCGCCGACGGCGCGGAGTATGTGGGTGACGAACACCTCGAAGCTGCACTGGAGGAGTTGGGCATCGACGTGCACCGATACGACCTCCCCGATGCTCCCACTGGGGCCGGTGTGTAACTGAGCGAACCCGACTGTGCGGGCGGACCGTCAGGCTTTACCCACGACTGGCTGTACCCGCAGCATGAATCAGCTGGAGGCGTCGTTGCTCGATGCGCCCATCATCGAAAAGGAGGGCTATCACTACTTCGTCCACCCGATCAGCGACGGCGTGCCGATGCTCGAACCCGAACTCCTGCGCGAGATCGTCATTAAGATCATCCGCAAGGCCGATGTCGACGTCGACAAGATCGTCACACCTGCCGCGATGGGCATCCATATCTCCACTGCGGTCTCGCTGATGACAGACATCCCGCTCGTGGTGGTCCGCAAGCGCCAGTACGGACTGGAGGGCGAGGTCGCGCTCTCGCAGGTCACGGGCTACTCGGAGAACGAGATGTACGTCAACGACGTCGATGCCGGCGACCGCGTCCTCCTGCTCGACGACGTGCTCTCGACAGGGGGCACCCTCCGAGGCATCACCGGCGCGCTCGAAGAGATCGGTGCGGAGATCGCCGACATCGTCGCCGTCATCAAAAAGGTCGGCGGCGGCAACGAACTCGAAGAGACGAACTACGACGTGAAGACCCTCATCAACGTCGACGTCGAGGACGGCGAAGTCGTCATCGTCGATTCCGAGGGCGACGGCTGATATCGCCGGAGGACGAGATTCACGACCGCGGTCAAACGGTCGGGCGAGGATCGAGCCAACCACGGAACGATTCCTGGGTTGCTGTCCGACAGCACGAGAACCCGCGGGGCTTTTGCGTGCGACGCCACTACCTCAACCGATGCCAAGCGCACTGTTCGTCGTCAGCGAGGAAGGGTACTGGGGCGAGGAATGTACGACGCCGCTCACGATGCTTTCGGATGCGGACGTCGATATCACCGTGGCGACGCCGAGCGGCGACCCGCCGGAGATCGACGAGCGTTCCGTCGATCCCGACGAGGTGGGCGAGGAGACCGCCGCGGAGGTTCGAGAGATCCACGAATCCGACGAACGCCTGAACGACCCGATGCCGATCGCGACCGCCGACGCCGCCGACTACGACCTCGTGGCCTTCCCCGGCGGCCACGGCACCGAGTGGGACGTCAATCAGGACCACCACGCCCGCGCGTTGCTGGTCGACGCCGTCTCCGGCGACGAGGGCAAGGGCTACGTCGTCTGCCACGCGGCGGGCATCCTCGCCTTCGCCCGCGAGGAGGATGGCTCGCCGTTCGTCGACGGCCGCGATGTGACTGGGTTCCCGAACGAGTGGGAGGAAGGGATCGTCGACGACCACGACCGGATGCCCGACGGCCGAAAACTCCCCTACTGGGTCGAGGACGAGGTCAAAGCCGCCGGCGGTAACTGGGACGCCGAACTCGATGCCGATACGAGTGTGACTGTCGATGGCGACCTCATCACCGCCCGTGGTCCGGGCTCGTCGGCCGCCGGTGGCGAGCAGTTGCTCGAAGAACTGGATATCGAACAGTCCTAAAGCCTGGGCAGATACGACAGCGGACTCACCGGACACAGCATCGGCGTTTCGTTCAGGAGATGTTGGAACACCCGAATGTGGCCGGTACCGACAACCAACAAGATTCGCTCGTCGCCCGGTTCTATCGTCCGCCAGAGGTGGTGAACCATCCGAATGTTGCGGTCGTACCAGTACGTGAGGAGCGCCGGACTACCAAACCCATCTTTCGTTGTTCGTATTCCACGGTCGAACATCAGACTGTGATTGAATCGGAGCTGTGATCTCTGATTTATCCACGTGAGGTATTCCGGAATCGGAGTCGACACGAGTCGGTTTTCGACCTCGTGTTTCCATTCGTCGGGGTCAGGTAGCGAAACCGACGTCTTCCGTGTCGAATCGATGTCACGGTCGGCGAACGGGTCGCTATCGGGTTCTTCGGGATGCTCGTCGACGGGATATACCTGCTCGTGATTCAGTCTGTCGGCCAGTCGAAAGCCGATTTGCACGACTTCGCTTCGGCACTCGCTATCGTCGTCGTTTCGCATCGGGTGTGGAGCCGGGAACGACTCCTCGCGGTTGTAGGCGTACTCACCCGTTCGATACTTCTCGTAGAGCGAGTTCACGGCCTCGACGTTGTCGTACGGGCGTTCGACCGCAATTCGGTCCGGGTTCCACTCCGCGAGGCGCTCGGCGAGGTCTTCGAGTTGCGCTTGGCGCTCGTTCGCGAGCACGTCGTCGGCGTCGACGTTCACTTCATCGAGTTCCGGATTGTCCATGTGATACGTCCCGAGCAGCATGATCCGTACCTGCCCGGATTCACAATTCGGCCAACCCCTCGGCGGAGTTTCGGATCTTCTGGCGTCCGTCATCGATGAGTACAGCCTAAACTGGTGTGTACCTAAGTCTTGCTGCAGTATGTGACGGTGCGGTGCGGTTTGCGGGGGTGATGGATTTTCTACCGTGTGCGAACGAAGTGAGCGGGCCGACGACTGACCGGAGGGAAAGAGGGGGGCTGTTGGTGCAGATTTTGCGAGGGAGCGAGCGACCGTAGCAAAAGGTGCAGTAGCGGGAGGTAGATTTGAACTACCGGTCTGCGGGTTATGAGCCCGCCGGAATCTCCTGGCTATCCCATCCCGCTACCTGTTCGTATCGCCGTCACCCCATTAACGGTTGTGATTCATCCGCCGTCGGCTTTCGTGTGAACACGCCACGTGAACAGGCTCTCGGCGACGTAGTTGACGACCAGTCCGACTGCGATGCCGATGACGTTGGCGGCGAGCAGCCAGAGTTCGATGCCAGCGACCGACAGCGAGACGTCGACCCAGCGAAGCAGCGCCGAGAACACCACCGTGCCGACGAGCACGCCGCCCGCGCGGACGAGATTCGAGGTGAGAAAGCGTCGGATGAGCCAACGGACTCCCGTCCGGCCCGCGTCGGCGAACGTCCAGCGCTCGTTGGCCGCGAACATCACGACGATGGAGGCCTCCGCCCCGACGAGTTTGGCGAGTTCGGGCGTGACGCCGACGCCCTCAACCAGTCCCAACAGGACGACGTTCTCACAGATCGCGCCGAGCACGCCGATGGAGACGAACTGGCCGAAACGCACGGTCGAGGTTATCGCCGCGAAGCGAGCGTAGAGACCGTCGAGTAGCGTCCGCGTGCTCATGGGTCGTCCACGTCGACGAGCGGGTGCTCCTCGCGCTGGGACGCGATCGCGCTGTGCAACCGATTTTCGTGGATGAGCGCCGCCCGGTGGCGTGCGGCGAGCAGCCCACGCGCGAGCGCGAGCGAGGTGCGCACGGGCGAGACCGTCGAATCCGGCTGGTCGTGCCACTCGATGGGCACTTCCGCGATGGGCTGGTCGAGCGCGCCCGCGATGGCGATCAGTTCGATGTCCCACGCGAATCCCGGTTCGTAAAGGTGTTCGCGCACGCCCTCCCATACCGCGCGCGAGATGGCCTTCGCGCCACACTGGTAGTCGAACAGCTGCGGGTCGAGCAGCCGACGGGCGAGCCACGCGAACGTGTCGCCGAGTCGTCGGCGTGCGAACGTTCGGTGACGGGCGATGCGCGCATCGGGATGGCGACGCGAGCCGACCGCGAGGTCCGCCTCTCCATCCAGCACGGAGCGGACGACCGACGCGAGCGAGTCGGCGGGCGTGCTGCCGTCGGCGTCGGCGAATACTAATATATCCGTGTCGAGCGCTTCGAACCCCATCGTGATGGCGCGACCCTTCCCCCGGCGGTAGGGTGCCGTGGCGACGGTCGCCGGGAGCGAAGAGAGCTGCTCGACCACGCCGGGTCGAGGGGCGTCGAGTTCGATACGGATGGCCGTCGGGGCGAGGCGTTCGTCGATGGCGGCGACGTACTCGGTGAGGCGCTCGACATCGGGCCGGTAGGCCGGCACGACGACCCCGACGGCGCGCTGCATGGGGAATCCACCGACGGAGCGGATAAAAGGAGTTCGGAACCCCACTGGTGCGTCCCACAAGAGGCATATGCGCCGGTTCCCCGCATTCTCCATGGAGTACGGTCTCGTCACCCTCTGGCTCGCGGTCTTTCTCGCCATCGGGCTTCTCGGCACGCCGCTCGCCGCCCGCCTCTTTCGCGGGTTTCCCGACCGCGGCGTTGCCCTCTCGCTGCCGCTGTCGTTCGCCGTCGTCGGCGTCGTCGCCTACTGGGTTGGCCACCTCTCGCTCACCGCCGGACTCCTCGCTGGATTCGTCGCTCTCGCCGCCCTCTCTACCCTCTCGCTTCGCCGTCTCGACAGGGATGGGTTCGACGGCCGGGCGATGGCCGTGCCGATTCTCGTCTTCGCGGTCGCCTTCCTGTTCATGATTGCCGTGCGTGCGCTCGACCCGGCAGTGCATCCGGGCGGCGGCGAGAAGTTCCTGGACTTCGGCCTGCTCAAATCGCTCCTCCGCTCCGCACAGCTCCCGCCGGAGGACGTCTGGTTTGCCGGCGAGCCAGTGAAGTATTACTACGGCGGCCACCTTCTCACAGCACTACTTGCGAAAATCACGTTCACGGAGGCGCGCTACGCCTACAACCTCGCGCTCGCGGGATTCTTCGGGATGCTCGTCACCGCGGCCTACGGTCTCGCCGGCGCGGTGGCCGACGCACGCGGGCACTCGGCGCGAACGGCCGGCATCGTCGGGGCTTTCTTCGTGGCTTTCGCCAGCAACCTCGAAACGCCCGGACGGGCCGTTCTGTGGGCGTTACCCGACGGAATCGCCCGCTCGGTCGCCGGCTCGCTCGGGGTGACCATCGAGGGACTCGCGGACTCGCTCGCGGCTTTTTCGTACTGGGGGGCGAGCCGGGTGATTCCCGGGACGGTCAACGAATTTCCGCTGTTCGCGTGGCTCAACGGCGATCTCCACGCTCACATGCTGAGTACCCCGTTCCTCCTGCTCGCGGCGGCGCTCTGGTTCGCCTATTACCGAACGCCAGCCGACGCGCTCGGGCGCCGCCGGTTGCTCGTCTTCGGGGCGTTCCCCCCACTCGTCGGCCTGCTCGCGGTCGTCAACACGTGGAGTTTTCCGACCGCCGTCGGCGTGGGCTGGCTCACGATGACCTTCGCCGACGGCGACCCCCCCGACCTCGTTCCGCGAGTCGGCGCGCGATTCTCGCCGACTCGCTCCGCACTCGGACGAGAACTCCGCCGGACGGCGAGCGCGCTGGCGGTCGCGGCGGGCGTTCTCGTTCTTGGAATCCTCTGGTCGCTACCGTTCTGGCTCGGGTCGGCCAGCGGGCGCGCCATCGACGTCCTGCCCGAGCGCAGCGCGCTCGGACCGCTCGTGGTCGTCTACGGTGCGTTCCTTGCCGTGTTCGTGCCATATCTCCTCGCTCGCTCGCGTGCGCTCACGAAGCGCACACGGCAGGGCGCGCTCGCGGCGATGGGCGGGCTTTTCGTGCTCGCGTGGCTCGTCGACGCCGCCGCGCTCGCGCTGTTCGGCCCACTCTTGCTCGTCGGCTGGCTGGTGCTCGCGGCGCGACGGAACGGCGACCGCTCCGATTCGACGACGGCGAGCGCCACCCGAGGAACGCGACCCGCCGAATCGGATGGCGGCACCGAACGCCGGCCCTCACTATCGTTGCCCGACGTGGGTTTCGAGACCGTACTGCTGGTCGCCGGTGTCGGTCTCGTGCTCCTCGTGGAGTTCGTGTATATTCAGGAAGACGCGGGCCCGGGCCGATTCAACACCGTCTTCAAGACCTACGCGCAGGTGTGGGTGCTCTTCGGAACGGCGGCGGGCGCGATGGCCGCGTGGCTCGTCGGTGCGGGGAAATCGGCCGCCACGCTCTCGGGCAGCACTCGCACCGCGGGCCGCGTGCTGCTCGCCGTGCTCGTACTCTCGACGTCGATCTACGGGGGACTCGCGCTCACCGACCAGCTGACGAGCGAGGCGAGCGTGGCCGCCACCGAGAACCCCACACTCGACGCGCGCGCGTTCGTTGCGACCACCCACCCCGAGGAGGCTCCGGCCATCGCGTGGCTCGACGAGCGCGACGGCCAGCCATATATCGTCTCGACGCCGGGCTGTTACTGCAACGCAAATGATGGATTGACGAGCTACAACTGGGTGAACGCGCCGTCGAGTCTCACGGGGCTGCCGACGGTCGTCGGCTGGGACCACGAGATCGGCTATCGCGGCGAGGGACCGTACTTGGAGCGCGTCGCGGACGTCGAGACCATCTATCGGGGAACGTCCGAAGAGCGCGTGCAACTCCTCGATGAATACAATGTCCGCTACGTTTACGTCGGTCCGAACGAGCGCGCGGCCTACGGCCCGACCGACTTCGACGACCTCCGCGGCGTCAGCATCGCCAAAGAGTGGGATGCGGTGACAATCTACCGGGTGGACCAGCGGCGACTGTCGGCCTGATTGGGCATCGGTTACGGCCGACCGAGAAACGCGCCCGTATCAGCGTTCGCGCTCTTCGAGCGGGCCGTAGCGCTCCTCGACCAGTTGCTGATACTGGGCGAGAAACGTCTCCTGTGAGCACCGTCCGGTCTCGGCGTGGAGTTCGACCAGCAGCGCTTCGAGTTCGTCGCGTGGCTGGTGACAGAGGTCGCGGTGACAGCCCTTGCAGAGGTGTTCGAACTCCTTGCCCCGGCGTTCCCAGCGGTCGCCGTGCTTGTCGTATTCGCGCGCCGCAGAGCGTCGCACGTCCTCCCCGCAGGCGATACAGGTGATGCGCTTTGCCCCCCGGTTTCGCCGGGACCCCCACATGCTCGTGGCTTACGCGGCCGAGCACTTACCTCTTCGCGTCACCCAACGCACGATTTATGCCCAATGGCCGAGAGGATAGTCTATGCAGGTCAAATCCCGTCATCACCTCCGCAGCGACGCGGTGGCCGACATCGAGGAGACGCTCTCGGCGGCGCTCGGCATCGACCTCGCTGGCGACAGCTACGAGCGCGTCGAGTTCGCCGACAGCGAGCGCGACCTCGTACTGGTCGATGGCGACCCCACGGTCTGCTACTTCGACGACGAGCCGTTCGTCACCGTACGTGGCGCGAACGACTTCCCGCCTGAGAGCCACGTCGTCACCGTCGATACGGGCGCGATATCGTTCGTTTCGGATGGGGCGGACGTGATGCGACCGGGCATCACCGAGGCCGACCCCGACATCCAATCTGGCGACCTCGTGACCATCGCCGAGGAGAACCATCGAAAAGTGCTCGCCATCGGGCGCGCGCTGGCCGACGGAAGCGAGATGGTCGGCGAGTCGGGCAAGGTCGTCGAGTCGCTACACCACGTCGGCGACGACCTCTACGAGTTCTCGATCTGAGTTTCGTGTCCAACGACCCCGTCGCCGATTCGAGGCGTCGAGTATGACTCGGGAGAGCGTCGTGTGCGAATCGCTGCTCGAAAACCACGAAGAACTGTTGACGGCAACGCTCGCGTGTGCCGATGGCGTCGCCGAATCGTGGGATGGTGACGCGACGACCGATCGAAAGCGTGTGGTCGAGCCGTTCGAGCGCGCACTCGGCGGGGCGGGCATCGTCGCCCGTCTTCCCGCTCTGCTCGTCGATGCCGTCGATGCGCTCGGCGAAGACCTTCCGGCGGAACCGGTCGCCGCACCGCCCTATCTCGTGGTGACGACCGTCGGGCCGGTGTTGCGCGCGACGCTTTCGAGCGCGCGACTCGTGGTCACGATTCGGGCCTTCGCCATCGAGCGCGACCCGACGCGGTACGTCCGTGGAGCCGCCACCCCTGCCGCGGCGCTCGCCGTCGCGCTCAAAAGCCGCTGAACTTGTCGCGCCGGTAGAGGTCGAGTTCGCTCACCGTCGAGTTCTCCTGTCGGGCGGCGAAGGCGACGGCTTCGGCGATCTCGACTGGCTCGGTGACCTCGCCCTCCGCGAAGCGCTCGTTGAAACTCTCGTCGTCGCCGAACTCCGTGCGCACTTCGGATGGATTGATCACCGAAACGGCGACGCCTTCCTCGCCCACGGCGGCCGCCACGCTGAGCGCGAACCCGCGCACCCACCACTTCGTCGCGGCGTAGACGGGGTTCGATGGACGGGGGTACTGGCCCGCGAAGCTCCCGATACAGACGAGGTTCCCCTCGGATTCTTCGAGAAGCGGCAACGCCGCCCGCGTCGCGAGGAAGGTCCCGTCGACGTTCACGTCCATCATCGCCCGATACTCCTCGGTCGAGAGTTTCGCGACGTCGCCGCCGCGGGCGAGACCCGCGTTGTTCACGAGCACGTCGAGTTCCCCGAACGCCTCGACGGTCTCCGTGAGGAGTTCCCCGACCACTCCCTCGTCTGTCACGTCGGTCGGCACGGCGAGCGTCTCGACCCCGTGATCGTGCTCTACCTCGTCGGCGATTTCTTCTAACCTGTCTTCCCGGCGTGCGGCGAGCGCGACGTTCGCGCCGTCGCGGGCGAGCGCGCGGACCGTTTCGCTGCCGATGCCCGAACTCGCGCCGGTGACGATCGCGCTCTTGCCGTCGAGTGGTTTGGCTGCCATACCGGGCGGTGGAGGGCGACGATGTTCGCTCTTTCGGCGGCGTGCCCTCGTACTGCGGGTCGGTTTTATCTACTCGGCGCATGAGAGATTCGCCATGCAACTGGAGGGAAAAACGGTGTTCATCACGGGCGCAGGGGCAGGCATCGGCCGGGCGAGCGCCGAGCGGTGTGCCGCGGAGGACGCACGGGTCGTCGTCACCGACGTCGATAGCGATGGTGGCGCGGAGACCGTCGAGCGAATCGAGGACGTGGGCGGCGAAGCTACTTTCTACGAACTCGACGTGCGCGACGCAGACGCCTTCGATCGACTCGTCGAGACCACGGCGGAGGAATTCGGTCTCGACGTGCTCGTGAACAACGCGGGCATCGGCCATCCGCCGGCGGTCGTCGAGGAGACGGATCGTGATACGTTCGAGCGGGTGCTCGACATCAACCTCAGAGGGGTCTGGAACGGCTGTCACGCCGCCCTGCCGGTGTTGAAGGGGCAGGGGTCGGGCGCAATCGTCAACGTCGGCTCGCTCGCCAGCATCCTTGGACTGCCGAAACAGTCGGTCTATTCGCTCACGAAGGGCGCGGTGCTCAACTTCACCCGCGCGGTCGCCGCCGAAGCCGGCCCGCACGGCGTGCGCGCCAACGCCGTCTGTCCAGGGTTTATCGACACCGAACTCGGTCGGCAGTATTTCGAATCACAGGACGACCCCGAGACCGTCCGCGAGCGCATGACCGCCCAGTACCCGCTGCGCCGACTCGGCGATCCCGACGAGATCGCCGCCTGCATCGCCTTCCTCGCCAGCGACGACTCCTCGTACGTCACCGGCCACGGACTGGTCGCCGACGGCGGCTACTCGGCGTGGTGACCACAGTCGGACGGGTCCCGAAAACCGCTCACAGCCAGCGGCGGGCGGCCTCACGGGCAATCGTCCACGGAACGAACACGGCGAGTAACACCGACATCGCCATCCCTGGCGTGGGCGACCCTGTCGTGAGCCCCGCATAGAAGGCCACCGCGCCGGTTGCGAGCACACCGACGACCCCGCCCACGTAGTCCGGGTCGTGCCACGAACGCGGGAACTGCTCTGTCATACGACACGACACGTGTACCCGGAAAATAACGATTGCGACACCGTTCGGGGCGGACTATCGGGTTTCGTCGTCCATCGCCGCCACGCAGTCGTCCACTTCTCCGGGCGTCACCACGGGCATCGGTTCGTGGATGGTGCGCGCGAGCGCCCCACAGGCGACTCCGGCGGCGAGCGCTTCGTCCACCCGCTCGCCGTCGAGTCGTCGGGCGAGAAAGCCGCCACAGAGCGCGTCGAACGCGCCGCGCTCGTCGATTACTTCTGTTTCCGGAGGACGGTGCTCGTGGACCGTTCGCTCGTGCCAGACGAGCGCACCGCCGCCCTCGCGGGCGAGCACCACGGTGTCGAGGTCGTGGGCGGCCGCGAGCGCGTGAGCGGTTTCGGGTGGCGAGCCACGTTCGCCGAGCGCCGCCGCACCCGCCTCGCTCGTCAGCAGCACATCGATCGCCGGCAGCAGCGACGCGGTTCGCTCGCACGCCGCCGACGATTCGACCGCTCGCGAACGATCGAGGGCGAGCGCGGTCCGCCCGTCGAAGGCTCTGAACAGTTCTTCGACCGTTCCGGCGAGCGTTTCCGAGAGCGCGAGCGTCGCGGCGCTCGTATAGAGCATCCCAGCCCCGCAAACGTCCCCCGTGGGCAGTTCGTCGGTCGTCAGCGAGGCGACCGCCGCCCCCGCTCGATCGTCGATACGAACGTCCGCCCGCGGTGGCTTCGCCCGCTCGGCGAAGGTCAGTCCCTGTCGGTCCCCGCCCCAGCACACCGCCGTCTCGACGCCGTGGCGTTCGAGTTCGCCGGCCACGCGCCGTCCGAGCGGGCTTTCGGGCAGTTTCGAGAGCCACGCGCTCTCGACACCGAGGCGACTCGCCGCGACCGCGGCGTTCGATTCGGGACCCGTGACCGCGACGCCCAGTCGAGGGGCCGTTTCGAGGCGTGCGCTTCCGTCGGGTGTGAGTTCCAGAGCGGTTGCACCGATGGCGAGGAGATCGGTCATGATTTCGCCACTCGATCGGCGTATATTATTCGCCCGGTCGAGTCACGAATCGTGGCTCGCCCGGCGACCGGCGTGACCGGGGTAGTCGCGCTCGAAGCGCTCGTCGAGTGCGCGCCCGCTCAACTCGACGACGACCGGCCGGCCGTGGGGGCAGGCATACGGGTTCTCGCAGGCGTCGAGCGCGCCCAGGAGGTCAGTCACCGACCCCTCCGACAGCGACGTGTTGGCCGTGACCGAGGGGTAGCACGCGAGGTCCGCGAGCAGCGCGTCGCCGACCTGCGCCACCGTGTCGCCAGGGTCGCGCTCGCCGACGAACGCCGACAGGGCGTCCCGCAGCAGTTCGGGGTCGGCCGCGCCCGAGAGCACCGCCGGCACCGCCCGCACCTCGATTTTCCCCTGTCCGCTCCGAGCGGCTCGGAAGCCGAGGTCCGCGAGCGCGTCGGTGAACTCCGCAAAGAGTGCGTCCTCGGCCGCTGTCAGTTCGACCTCCACCGGATCGGCGAGTTCCTGTATCTCCGTGTCGCCGCCGACGCGCTCGCGCAGGCGTTCGTAGTTGACCCGCTCGTGGGCCGCGTGCTGGTCGACGAGCACGAGTCCGTCGGGCGATTCACAGACGAGATACGTGTCGTGGAGCTGGCCCAGCACGCGCAGGCGCGGCAGCCGCTCGAAGGCCGGTTCGTCGACGACCGCCTCGCCGTCGAGGGTCGCCTGCGCGGGCGTTGCGGTGAACTTCCGCCCCTCCTCGACCGCCCCGTTCTCCACACCGGCCATCGACGGTTTCGACCGCTTCGACGGCTCGGACCGCTGCTCGTCACCCGTTTCGTCCGCCGAGGCTGGGCTCGTCGCCGAGGTTTCCCCGACGGGTTCGCTCGCCGGTTCGTGGCCGGTCGTTTGCGTCTCGTCGGTTTTCGTCTCCTCTGCTCGTACGCCATCTGTCCCCTCATCGGTCGCCGCTGCCGACCGGTCGACGGTATCGCTTTCGCCGGTCGAGTCGGCGGATTCCGGCTCGATGACCGTCTGTTCGGGGGCCGACCGCCCGCGCGGCGCGCCCGAGCGAACGAGACCGGCGTCCAAGAGCGCGCTCTCGACGGCGGCTTTCACCTGCTCCCGAATTTTGTCTTCCTCGGCGAAGCGCACCTCCTGTTTTCGGGGATGGACGTTCACGTCCACGGTGTCGGCCGGCAGCGAGAGAAAGACGACCGCGAAGGGATAGCGGTCGGGCGCGAGTTGTCCTCCATAAGCCTCGACGATGGCGTCCCGAACGGTGCCCGCGCGGACGTACCGACCGTTGACGAACACCGAGCAGTGTGTCGGACTCGCCCGCGTCGTCTCGGGGTGGCTGACGACGCCCTCGACCGATTCGAGCGGTCCCTCCTCGCCTCCCCCATCGAGGGGAACCATCGCCTCGGCGACCTCGCGGCCATACACTGACAAAATCGTGCTTTCGAGGTTTCCCTGCCCGGTCGTCGAGAACACCTCGCGGTCGTCGTGTGTGAGCGCGAGCGAGAGGTCCGGGTTCGAGAGGGCGTAGCCCGTCACCACCCGATTGACGTGTGAAAACTCCGTCGCGTCCTGTTTCAGGTACTTCCGGCGGGCGGGCACGTTGTAAAAGAGGTCGGTAACCTCGACGGTGGTGCCTTCGGGACAGCCGGCCGGTGCGACACTTTCGACCTCGCCGCCGATCATCACGAGTTCGGTGCCGCGACTCGCCCCGCGGGCTTTGGTGCGAACCGTGAGCCGCGAGACCGCGCCGATGGCCGCGAGCGCCTCGCCCCGGAACCCCAGACTCTCCACGCCCGCTTCGAGATCCGTGATGTCGCCGATCTTGCTCGTGGTGTGTTTCTCGACGGCCTTTTCGACACTCGATTCGCTCATCCCGACCCCGTCGTCGGTGACACGAATCCCCTCTTTGCCGCCGCGCTCGACGGCGATGCGCACCCGCGAGGCGTCGGCATCGAGGCTGTTCTCGACGAGTTCCTTTACCACTGACGCGGGCCGCTCGACCACCTCGCCGGCGGCGATGCGCTCGATGGTGGACTGATCGAGTCGCCGAATCTCGCCCGGACCACCCTCTTCGCTAGTTTCCATCGTCGAGTTCCTCCTGCCAGCGTTCGACCTTCGCCATCAGTTCGACCGGCGAGAGTTCGTCGATGTTCGTCGCCCGCAGCCCCTCAACGACCGACTCAGCCGTGGGATCGATCCCGTCCGCCGCATCGTCACTCGATTCGTGTTCGCCGTCGGCTGTTCGCCCGCCATCGGCGCTGGCCGAGCCACGGAACGCTTCGGCCCCGAGGTCGAACACCGCTTGAACGGTCTCGCCCGACGACCCACGCGCCTCGATGGCCTTCTCGGCTCGGAGTTTCGAGAGCACGTCGCGCGAGCGCTCGACGACGGGTTCTGGAACACCCGCGAGGTCGGCGACGTGTACGCCATACGAGCGGTCAGTTGCGCCCTCTTCGATGGTCCGGAGGAAAGTCACCTCGCCGTCCCGCTCGTCGACCGCGACGTGGACGTTCGCCACCCGGTCGAGATGCTCGGCCAGCCCCGTGAGTTCGTGGTAGTGGGTGGCAAACAGCGTCTTCGCGCGCACCTCGTTGTGGAGATACTCGGTCGCGGCCCACGCGATGGAGATGCCGTCGTAGGTCGCCGTCCCGCGCCCCACCTCGTCGAGAATCACCAACGAGTCTTCGGTGGCCGAGTGCAGGATGTTCGCCAACTCGCTCATCTCGACCATGAACGTCGACCGCCCCTGTGCGAGTTCGTCGAGCGCCCCAACCCGAGTATAGATGCCGTCCACGGGCGAAATCCGTGCGCGCTCGGCGGGCACGAAGCTCCCGATTTGGGCCAAAAGGGTGATGAGCGCGTTCTGGCGCATATAGGTCGATTTCCCGCTCATGTTCGGACCGGTGATGACGAGAAACCCCCGCTCGTCGGCAAGCGCGAGGTCGTTCGGGACGAACTCGACTTCCCGTTCGACCACCGGGTGCCGACCCGCTGCGATGTCGATACCCGACTCCACCAACTCTGGTCGGGTCCACCCGTTCTCGACGGCGTGCACCGCGAGACTCGCCAGACAGTCACATTCGGCGAGCGCCCGACCCACGTCCTGAAGCAACTCGGCACGCTCGGCGACGCGCTCTCTGAGATCGACGAACAGTTCGTGTTCGAGGTCGCTCCGGCGTTCCTCGAAGCGGAATATTTCGCGTTCGCGCTCGGCTAACTCCTCAGTGGTGTAGCGTTTCGCGTTCTTCAGCGACTTTATCTCGTCGTACTCGTCGGGCACTTCATCGGTCTCGGAGTTACCCACCTGAATGTAGTAGCCATCGGTCTTGTTCCGGCCCGTGCTCAGGTGGGTAATATCCAGTCGGGACTGCTCGCGCGCGGCAAGCTCGTCCATCCAGTCGAGCGCCTCCTCGTGACCCTCGATGAGGTCGTCCAGTTCCTCGTGATAGCCCCGACGGATGATGTTACCCTCGCGGATGCTCGCGGGCGGGTCCTCGGCGAGCGCGGTGTCGAGTTCGTCGGCCAATCGATCCGCAGCGGTCCCGTCCGGCCGCTCGACGACGCCGGCGAGCGGCGAGTCGCCCAACTCCGAGGAGTCGACTGTCTCGGCGACTGCTTCGAGCACCGCGAGCGTATCGCGCACCCGGAGCAGGTCGCGCGCGTCGGCGCTGCCCGAGACTGCCTTGCTCGCCAGCCGCGCCACGTCGTAACCGTCGCCGAGCGTCTCGCGGAGGCGTTCGCGAGCGAGCGCCGCACCCGTGAGTGCCTCGACGCAGTCCGCCCGTCGTGCGAGTTCGTTTTCCTCTTGAATCGGCCGGCAGAGTCGTTCGCGGAGGGTCCGGCCGCCGGCACTCGTCACGGTGTGGTCGACGACGTCGAGAAGGGAGCGTCCGCCCCCGCCCATCGTCTCCGTGAGTTCGAGGTTGCGCTGGGTGGTCGCGTCGAGCGCGACGCTCCCGCCCGTGTCGTAGGGCTGGAGGCGCGTCATCGACGCTAACACACCGATTCCCGTCTCGTCGACATAGGAGAGCACCGCACCCGCCGCCCGAATCGCGCCCGTGGAGTCGTCGAGACCCACACTCGAAACCGTCGCTTCGCCGAACTGCTCGTTCACCGCGTGCCGTGCCCGCCCCGGCGCGAACGCCTCGGTCGCGTGCAGCGAGAGGGTCGCGTCGGTCGCGCGCAGGCGTTCGAGCAGGTCGTCGTCCGATCGCACGTCGGGGCCGGG
This sequence comes from Halococcus sediminicola, assembly GCF_000755245.1. Classification (NCBI taxonomy): domain Archaea; kingdom Methanobacteriati; phylum Methanobacteriota; class Halobacteria; order Halobacteriales; family Halococcaceae; genus Halococcus; species Halococcus sediminicola. Next base: position 357,121 of record NZ_BBMP01000007.1, read on the forward strand.
CAGTATCTCGGCGGGGTCGAATCGGTAGAGTTCGGTGAGCAGTTCGTCACTATCGAGTTCGGTAGCGTGGAAGCGGCCCGTGGTGACGTCCGCGACCGCGAACCCGTATCCCTCGTCCACTTCGACGACGGCAGCGAGATATCGCGCGTCGGCGTTCGTGCGTTCGAGGAGCGTTCCCGGCGTGACGACGCGTTCGATGGCCCGCTCGTGGCCGCCATCGACCTCGTACTGGTCGGCGACGGCGACGCGATAGCCGCGCTCGACGAGTAGCTTCAGGTAGGCCGTGAGTTCGCTGAGGGGCACGCCGGCCATCGGATACGAGGAGCCATGCGAGGACTTCTTCGACACCTTGAGGTCGAGTTCCCGTCCCACGAACTCGGCGTCGTCGGCGAAGAACTCGTAGAAATCGCCACACTGCATCGCCAGCAGGTCGGCCTCCGTTTCCTCCTTGAGTGCGAGGAACTCCCCGACGATTCCCTCGGTCATGGCCTCGTTCGGGGCACATCGCGCTAAAGCCTGTGGGTTCCGACCTCGTGATCGGAAAACGCGAGGTCCGATGCCACCACACCGGGGACGGCGAACGTGGTCGCCCGTGCGCTCGCCGGCATCGAGGCGTTGCTCGGGTCGCTACTGATGGCGCTCCTGTTGTTCGTGCTCACTCGCCGGGTTCGATAGAGATTCTCAGCCTTCGACGAGCCGTTGGAGGTGTTCGGGCGGGACGGCCCCGCGGGCGGCGTAGCCCTCGTAGGCGAACGTCGGCACGCCCGTGATGCCCACCTGTTTGGCCTCGGTGAAACGCTCTTCGAGGGCCGCCTCGCGCTCGTCGTCGTCGATGGCCGCTCGAACGTCGTCGGCGTCGATGCCCACCTCCGTGGCGATGTCGGCCAGCACGTCGGGGTCGCCGATGTCGCGTTCGTCCTGCCAGAGCGCGTCGAACACCCGCTCGTGAAAGCCCTCGAACTGCTCGGGGTGTTCGTCACGAACGTAGAGGGCGGCCTGCTGGGCGTTCTTCGAATCTACGTCCGTGGCGATCGACAGCGACATCTCGACGTCGTACTCCTCCTGGAGGCGCTCGACGTTCTCCCTCGCCTGCGCGTAGTATTCTTCGTCCTTACCGTTGTCGACGGTCGAATCGATGTCGCCGTCGGGACCGCGCTGGCCGCCACGGAGGTCGAACGGTTGCCACTCGACGGCGAGCGGTTCGTCCCTGTTCTCCCGATACTGCTCCAGCGACGCCTCGCCGAGATAGCAAAAGGGACAGACGTAATCGGCGTACATCGTGAGCGATTCTTCGTTCGTCTCGCTCGCAGCGGTGTCGTGACTCATCACTCGGGATAGGCGCTCGAATCGGAAGAAGGACCCGTTACTTCCCGCGACCGCGGTCGCCGTTGACGCTCGGGCGAGTGTGTTCGGCTCCCTTGCCCTTCGTGTCGAGTCCGCGCCCGCTCGTGCCGGCGCTCGTGAGACCGCGGAACGCCCGACCACGGTGGGAGTCGTCACAGATCCAGTTCAGATCGTCGTCGTTCTCGATGGCCGGATGCTCGGGATCGACGAGGATCACTTCGAACCACTTTTGATTGCCGTCCTCCCCGACGGGATAGGAGTTCAGCACTCTGAGATTCGTGAACTTCCGGCTGGAGCGCTCCTCGGCGATGCGCTGGATGGATTTGCGTCGGGTGACGCGGTTGACGCCCTGCCGTTTCGTCCGCCGGCCGGCCTTGTGGCGCACCTTGCGCGCGGTTCCCTTGCGGACCGCGACGCGGGCGAGGACGACGCCCTGTTTTGCCTTGTAGCCGAGCGAGCGCGCCCGGTCGAGGCGAGTCGGTCTCTCGATGCGCTCGATGGCCCCCTGTTCGCGCCACTCCTGAAGCCGCCGCCATTGGAGCTCGGCGTGCATTTCGTTGTCCGCATCGTGCCACGCGTCGCCGACGTGTGCGTAGAAGCTTCGTGCCATGGTTATCTGCGGGCGTTGGTGGTTCAGCCCTCGGGCGACGACCGCCGCACGGTCGCGCCACAGGCCACATACCGGCCCGCTGTGTGGCGTTCACACGAGCAGGTGCCCGCCGGTGCCCGGTCCCCAGCGAGTTGTCGTCCGTTTCGGCGGTTCGCTGTTAAGCGCTTCGAAACCGTTCGTCCGGTCGCCCGTTTCGATCGATTCGTTCCGTCTACAGTTCTCACTCTCGCCCTCTCGATGGCGGACTAGAGCCAGCCCTCCCGGCGGAAGTAAACGACGAGCACGAGCGCGATCGCCGCCATCCCGGCGAGAACCGCCGGATAGGCGAACGGCCAGCCGAGTTCGGGCATGGCGACCGCCCCGCCTTTGAAGTTCATTCCGTAGATGCCGGCCACGAGCGAGAGCGGCAGCACGATCGAGGCCACCACGGTAAGCACTCGCATCACCTCGTTGGTCGACGCCGAGAGGGCATTCAGATACAGTTCCCGCGAGCCGATGAGGAGGTCGCGGTAGGTCTCGGTCAGCGCCACGAGCTGGGTGAGATGGTCGTAGGCATCGCGGTAGTACTTCTCGGTCGTCTCGGCGACCCACTCCGCACCGCCGCCGGCGAGCGTGCCGACCGCCCGCTGAGTGGGCCAGAGCAGTCTCCGCACGGCCAGCAGGTCGCGGCGTACCTCGTTGATATCGTTCAGATCCTCGACCGACGGGGCGCTGAGTAACTCCTCCTCGATGCGTTCGATGCGAGACTCGATCTCGTCGAGGGTGGCGAAGTAGTCTTCGACCGTCCCGTCGACGATGCGATAGGCAACGAAATCCGGGCCGCGCCCGAGCGCCCGACCGTGATCGCGCGTCGCCGCCCAGACCCGCTCGACGGCCGGTATCGATGACGGCGTGAAACTGACGAGCCAGTCCGGCCCGACGAACAGTCCGACCGGTTCGTCGGATATCTCCTCGGCGAACGTGGTGGCGTCCCCGCGGAGTTCGACGGTTCGCATCAGCACGAACGTGTAGCCGTCGAACGACTCGGTCTTCGGGCGGACGCCGTTCAGCACGTCCTCGACGGAGAGTCGGTGGATGTCGAACACCGCCGCGACGCGCGTCAGTTCGGTCCCATCGCCGGTGACGTGTACCCACGCCGTCCCGGATGTGTCCCGTGCGGCCTCAAAGTCCTCGTGAAGCCGTACCCCCTCGGAACCCGCCGACAGCGCAGCGACGGTCACGATCGATCCTCCGAATCGGACTCGCCGACCGTCAGCAGCGTGAGCCCCACCATCACGCCGGGAAGCGAGAGTTCCCGCCCCGGATACGGTGTCGCAACGCCAACCACGTAGCCGGCCGTTCCGCCGACCGTGAGGAGGACACCGACGGTGAACGTGCGATTCATAGCCGGTCGAGACCCGCTCACGAAAAAACCGTTTCCCCAAATTTCCGTAACCCGTCGACGGGCCATCGACCCCGCGGCCGGCCGATGGCGATACCGGGCGCGAGCGTGGGCCAGTATATAACGCCGGCAAGTGCAAGCCCTACCGTCAATACTGGTGTAGGCAGTGGCTGTAAACGATGTTTCGAACATCTCTCACAGCCGATAGCGTTCGGAAACGATCGATCGCCCTCGCGGGGGTAGCTCACCGATGAACGCCCTCGCCCTCGCCGGCACGGCGCTCCAGTTCTCGGGTGACTTCCTCTACCTGGCGGTGGTCTTCATCGTCCTCGCCATCGTCGCCTACCTCGCCGGCGCGCAGGGCATCGCGGGTCTCTCCGCTGGAATCGCTCGCATTCTCATCATCGTCTTCGTTGTCCTCGCCATCGTCTCGCTCATCCTCTAAAGCGGGATTCAGTCGTCGGCACCGACGTTTTGCGTACTTTCGAGACACGGCGGGTCGGGTTCGATGGTCGCGTACTCGACCGCCCGCCGGCCGAGCGTCGCCACGCGTTCGCGGGAACTCTCGTCGAGAAGTTCGCCGTGCTCGAACTTTTCACTGACCTGCGGAACGGCGGCCTGATGGGGAATGACCCACGCGTTGAGCGCCCGCGCCACGGAGCGAAGGTGATCGAGCGGCGTGATGGGAAAGGCCCCGCCGGAGACCGACAGCAGGCCCACAGTAGTGTGTTCGAACTCGTCGAACCCGCAGTAATCGAGCGCGGTCTTCAGCACCGACGAGTACGACCCGTGATAAGTGGGTGTCCCGAGGAGAACGCTGTCGGCCGCCCGAACTCGCTCTTTGAGCACGGCCACGTCGCCAGTGTCGCGCGCGTCGGCGTCGAACACCGACAGGTCGAGGTCACGGAGGTCGATGCAGTCGGTGGTCGCGCCCATCGCCTCGCTTTCGGCCAGCGTGATTTCGAGCGCGAGGCGTGTATAGCTCTCGTCCCGGAGGCTGCCGGCGAGCGCCACGACGTGTGGACGGTCAGTCATGGCCACGATGAGAGAGTGAAGGATAAAGCACCGACGGTCGGCGCGCCTCAGCGCCGCAGCCGGGCCGACGTCTCGCCGTCGGTATCGAGCGCGACCAGCCCGTCGTCTTCGAGGTCGGCGAGCAATCCCCGGAGCCAGTCGCGGCCGTGCTCGCCCTCCGGCGTGTAATCGACACGCACTCTCGGACCGAGTTCCGAGAGCGCCAGTTCGTCGTACTCGCCGAGCACGCGGACGACGCGACCCCGGAACTGCCGGCGACTCCCCTCGAAGGGCGATTGGGTGGGTACGTCGGGCGCGCTGAAATCCCCCGTCGCGTAGGCCCCACACCAGCCGCGCCACGGGCAGGATTCTTCGTCGCAGGCGGGCGTTTTCGTACACGCCACACCGCCGAGTTCCATGATCGCGTTGTTCCAGACGCGCGATTCGTCGTCGGGCAGCAACTCCCCAGCGGCGTCCTCGAAGGCCGCATCGTCGTCGGGCATGTCGAACGCCCGGTAGAGCACGCGCTTCACGTTGGTGTCGACCACCGCGTTGCCGTTGTCGAAGGCGAAACTCGCCACCGCGTTCGCGGTGTAGGGACCGACGCCCTGTAGTTCCTGTAAGTCGTCGGGGTTTTCGGGAAACTCGCCATCGAACTCCGCGACGACCTGCCCGGCCGCCTCGTGGAGATAGCGCGCCCGATTGTTGTAGCCCAGGCTGTGGTCGCTCCAGAATCCCACTACGGCGGAGCGGTCGGCGGCTGCGAGGCGCTCGACATCGGGCCACCGCTCGACGAAGTCCGCGAACGCAGCCACCACGCGGTCGAGTTGGGTCTGCTGGCTCATCACCTCCGAGACGAGGATCTCGTAGGGGTTGGTCGTCTCGCGCCACGGGAATTTTCGATGGTCCCCCTCGTACCACTCGACGAGCGCACGGCGCACGCTATCGAGGTCGTCCGGCAACGAGGACGCGGACTCGCTCATCGGTTCGCGTACGACGAGACGGGTCATACGCGTGGCGGTCCCGAACGCGCCGACCCGAAAGCGGTTTGCAGTCAGCGGGTCGAAACCGGCCATGAGCCTCGACGACCTCTCCGACGACGTCGAATCACGCTACACCGACCTCGGCGACGAGATAACCACGGGTCTCGACCGCGAGACGCGCAACGAACTCGCGCTCTTGACGGCTGCACTCGGTCCCGACGAGACCGACGAACTGCTCCGGCGGGCGGTCCACACCCTGTTTCAGACCACCGTCGAGACCGGCCGGCTCGATTTCCACCTCCGCAGCAGTTACGACGTGACCTACGACGAGTACCTCTCGGGGATGACCTACGACGAGATGGCCGGCGGAATGGACATGCAGAGCCAGACCCAGAGCCAAGACGACGTCCATCGGTATCAGTACTGATTTTCCCCGATTCGACAATCATCACCATCGATTGGAAACGAACACCATCGAACGCCGCTAGCCGTCAACCCTATTGCCGTCGCGGCCGTATCTTGAATCGATGACGCCCTCCGACATCCATCCGCCGGACAGCGGCGCGCCGCGCAAGGCGGTGCTCTACTGTCCCGCGTGCGGCCACGACAGCCCCGTCGATGGCGACTGGCGTGTCGAACGCGACGAGAGCGACCCCGAACGGGTCGATTATCGCTGTCCCCACTGTGAGTTCGCCATCACGAACCGTCCCCGCAAACTCGTCTGTCCGTGACGACTAATCACCTCTCGACGACTGCCATCGCGCCTCAGCGCATACCCTCGTCGGTGATGACCGAATCGACGAGGCGCAGCGGCGTCGCGTCGTAGGCCGGGTTCTCGATCCAAAATCCCTCGGCGGGTTCGCGCATCACCTCGCTGCTCGCCCGGAACTCGTTTTCGAAGACGAACCCCTCGTCGATCACCTTCGCGCCGGAGCCGATCACGGTGACGGGCGTGTCGGTCTCGGCGGCGGTCGCGGCGATCGGTAGGCTGCCGATGCGGTTGTAGAGGGTTTCGCCGACGATGCAGTCCATTCCCATCAGTACCCTGTCGCACTCGGGCAGGAAGTGGCCGCAGGCGCTGTCGACGACGAGGTGTGTCTCGACGGGGTCGATGGCCGCGAGCGTGCGCGCGCTCTTGCGCCCGAGATAGCGTGGCCTGGCCTCGGTTACATATACTGTGAGTTCGGCTCCCTCGCGCCCGGCAAGTTCGATGGCCTCCAGCACCGTCGAGGAGTAGTCGTGCGTCAACACCGTCATTCCGTCCTCAAGCGCCATCGCGCCGTACTCGGCGGCCCGGCGTTTGGCCATCTCGACGCGCTCGACGACCTCCCGGACCGCCTCCCGGGTGCGCGCTTTGGCCGCCTCGATATCCGGGAAGTCCTCGTCGAGTGCGTCGACGATCTCGCGCTGGGTGTTCTGCAGCGAGGCGTGTGAGGGGTTGGCCTGTCGCAGTGCCGTCGAGTTGCGCTCGACGTCCCTGAGATAGTCGTCGAGGCTCCGGAACTCGCGCTCGGTGAGCGACGCGAGTGCGTGGGCGGCTTTGACGGCGACCACCGAGGAGCTGTGGGTCTGCATCTCGCGTATCTCCTCGACCGTCTCGTCGATCATACGCCTACCCTCTCGCGTCTCGGTAAAAGTCGTTCCGGCCCGCCGTTTCGGTCGTTTCGAGCACGCCCGGAACCCGTCGCATCGGCGTGGCTCGTCACTTTCACCCTGCTTTGCCCAGATTTATGTCCCGTCGCGTGGCGAGTTCCTGTATCGTGTCGATCCGTTCGATTCCCCACTCGTCCCGTTCGACCGGTCGAACAGCGCGTGAGGGGTGGTGACGTGCGGCTGGCACACGCCGCCGACATCCACCTCGGCCACAGACAGTACGACCTCTCACAGCGCGAATCCGACGTCAGGCTTGCTTTCGAGCATTTCCTGAAGAAGACCCGTGAACACGACGTGACGGCCATCCTGATTCCGGGCGACCTCTTCGATTCGCGCGACGTGAGTCCGAAGACCCTCAAGCGAGCCGAGTCGCTGCTCGCCGACGTCGAGGTGCCCGTACTCGTCTCGCCGGGCAACCACGACCAGAGCATGAGTACCCGGCGGGAGTTGACGTGGCTGCAGTATCTCAACGACAGCGGTCTCGTCACGCTGCTGTCGGGAACTCCGCGGGACGAACCAGCGTTCGTCCGGACCGATCTCGCCGAACCACGGCAGGGCGGCGGCGGGTTCGTCGATATCGAGTCGGACGGCGAGACGGTGCGCTGTTTCGGCGTGCCGTATCGCGGCGCGTACATCGACACCGACCTCCCGAAGGTCGCCGACGGCATCCGAGCGGTCGAAGAGCGCGAAGGGCCGGCCGATACGACCGTGTTGCTCGCCCACTTCGGCGTCGACGACGCGGTGCCGGACCTCGGCGCGACCGTCAAGCGCGCGTGGCTGACGCCGATCGAGGAGCGGGTGGACTACCTCGCGCTCGGCCACATCCACAAACAGTACGAGACCGGAACCGTCGGCCGAAATCCGGGCAGTCTCGAAGCGCTCGACATCCAGGAAGGCCGGTGGGACGAGGCCCACGGCTACTATGTCTTCGACACCGAGGACGGGACCGCCGAGCACCGCCTCTCGCATCGCCGGCCGTACCACACCATGAGTTTCGACGTGTCGGACTATCGCACCTTCGAAGACCTCCGCGTCGAGTTCGCGGCGGCGCTCGACGACGAGCGCCCGTCGGTCGAACGCACCTGCGAGCGCGAGATTCATTGCGACGGAAACGGCAACCGCCGCGCACCGGTCGTGAACGTGCGCTTCGTCGGTACGCTCCTGCTCGATCACGGGAGCTTCGACGTCGAGGCGCTGCGCGACCTCGCCGCCGACCGGCTCGATGCCATCCATGTGCAGCCGACGAACAACACCGAGCGCAAGGCCATCGCGGAGCTGCTCGGCGACGTCGAGCGTGACGAGGCCTTCGACGCCGACGGCACCGTCAATACCGACGTCCTTCAGGAACGGGTTTTCACCACCATCGCGGGCGAATCACGCTACAGCGCCGAGACCGAGGCCGTAGCGCGGACGCTCGACGAACTCGAAGGACTCGTGACCAACGAGGGCGAGGGCGTGAGCGAGGTCGCCGACTACCTCGGCGAGCGCCGGCGCGAGCTGTTCCCCGACGGTGCGGCCGAGTCCGGCGACGAGCCGGCGGGTGCGGATGTGGAGACCGGTGATGGCGCGGAGACTGGTGAGACGGCGAGCGACGACGCTGCGAGCGAGGGACGGACGAGCCAGCAGACCCTCGACGCGCGGGGAAGCGAATGAGCATCGTCATCGAGCGGGTGACTCTCGATGGAATCAAGAGCTACGGCGAGGAGACGACCATCGACCTCGGGGCGGGCGTGACGGCCATCCTCGGCGACAACGGGGCCGGCAAGAGCACGATCCAGGAGGCCGTCGGTTACGCGTTGTTCGACAGCCATCCGTTCAGCAATCAGGAACGGCTCGTGCGCGACGGGGAGTCGGCGGGCGAGATCACCGTGACGTTCACCAACCGCGCGACCGACGAGGAGTACACGGTGCGTCGGTGGGCCGGCCGGTCGACGTACGAGGTCGAGAACGCCGACGGCGACCGTCTCTCGCTCGACGGGACGAGCGAGATCAAGGGCTGGCTCTGCGAGCAACTCGGCGTCGGCGACCCCGACGACCTCTCTCAGGTCTGGGAGCGAAGCGTCGGCGTCGCCCAGACCGACTTCCTCGCGGACTTCACGAAGACCGAGACCGAGCGCATCGACACGTTCGACCCACTGTTCGACATCGAGCGCTACCGCGAAGCCTACAAATCCCTCGGCGGACTCGACGAGGAGTTCGACGACGACATTCAGGACCACCGCGACGAGATCATCGGTCTCGCGACCAGACTGGAGGACCTTCCGGAGATCAAAGCGCGCGTCGAGGAGTACGAAGCGAGCATCGAGGAACTGGCCGACGAGATCGAGACGCTGGAAGCGGACATCGAGGAACTGGACGACGAGCGCGAACGCCTCGAAGGAGTCGAGGAGGACCTCGACGAGGCCGAACGGGAGTTGGCGACGCTCGACGACACGAAGATTCCGGCACAGGAGAAGAGCCTCGACTCCGCGAAGGAGCGCCGCGACGAGGCCAGGAAAGCCGGCGAGACGCTCGCATCGGTTCGTGAGGGCTACGAGCGCCACGAGGCGGCACAGGACCGTCTCGACGAGTTGCAGGAGCGCCGAAGCGAGCGCGAGGACCTCGACGACGAGCGCAACGAGGCCGGAAACGAGATCGACTTGCTCAAGCATCGGGTCGCGGAGGCCAAAGACGACCTCTGCGCGGCCGAGCGGGCACGCGAGCGGGTGCGCGAACTCGAACCCGAAAAGGAGCGCCACGAGGAGCTCCGGGAGGCGGTGTCGCAGTTGGAGGACGACGCCGAGCGCCTCGACGAGATCGAGGATGAACTGGCGGACGTCGACGACGACATCGAGGAGCGACGGGCCGAGGCCGCGGAACGCGAATCGTCCATCGAAGAAGCCGAAGCGCAGCGCGAGGAGGCCGAAACGCTCGCCGCGCGACAGGACGACCGCCAGGACCTGCTCGCCGAGCGCAAGTCCTTGGAAGCCGAACGCGAGGAACTGCGTGCACAGAACGAGGAGTTGCGAGCCATCGACATCGACGATACCGAGGTCTCGTGTCCGACCTGCGACCAGCCCGTGACCGCAGACCACCGCGAGAGCGTCATCGAGCGCAATCGCGAGCGTATCGAGATGCTCACCGAGGAGCGACTGTCGACCATCGAGGCGGAGATCGAAACCATCGAAGAGCGCATCGAGGCGGCGCGAGAGGCGAAGGAGGCGACCGACCGGATTCCACAGCTCGAACGCGAACTGGATACCATCGAGGACGACGTCGCCGAACTGGAGGCCGAAAAGAAGGAGTTCGAAGCCGAGCGCGACGCCCTCGAAACGCGCGTCGAGGAACTGCCCGACAAGCGCGAGGCGATGGCCGACCGCGAGGGCGTGGCAGACGAGTACCACACCGCGAAGGCGGCCATCGAGAGCGCCGATGGAGCCGCCGAAACGCTCCACGATGCGCGCGATGACCTCGGCGAGCGACTCGTCGCCTATCGGGAATTCGGCGACGAACTCGCCGACTTCGACGGTCTCGACGACGATATCGAGGCGGCGAAGGAGACCATCGACGAAACCGAGGCCGCCCATCGAACCTACATCCAGAACGAACCCGTCGCCGAGAGCCTCGACGAGCGACAGGAAACCGTCGAGGAGGAGGGTGAGGCGCTGGCGCGGTTGCGCGCCGAGCGAAAATCGGTCCACGAACGCGTCGCGGAACTCGACGAGAAATTCGATGCAGCACAACTCGACGACATCAAGGAGGAATTGAGTGAGCGGCGTGAGACCCGCGCCAAGCGCGAGCAGCAGCGCGAGGACAGGGAAGAGGACCTCGCGGAGGCACGCAAGCGCCTCGACGACCTCGAAGAAAAGCGCGAGCGGAAGGGTGAGTTGGAGGCGGAGATGAGCGAACTCGAACGCGATAGAGAATTTGCCCGGTGGGCGCGAACCAGCCTCCAGCAGGGAGCCGAGGACCTCCGCGACCTCACGACCAGCGAGATCGGCGACCGGGCGAACGCCATCTATCAGGAACTGCGTGCCGCCCCGACCGAGACGCTGGTCTGGGACAAGACGTACAACCTCCGGGTTCGCGTGCGCGGGCAGAACAAGCCGTTCGATACGCTCTCGGGCGGCGAGAAGATGGCCGCGGCACTGTCGGTTCGGCTCGCGGTTCTCGAACGCCTCGCCTCGGTCGGAATGGCGTTTCTCGACGAGCCGACCGCGAACCTCGACCGGGGCAAGCGCGAGAACCTCGTGAGCCAACTGGAGCGCTTCGATCAGTTGAACCAGCTGCTCGTCGTCAGCCACGACCGGACCTTCGAGTCGATGACCGAGCGGGCGGTCGAACTCGAAAAAGACGAGGATCGGGAGCTGACGCGGGTGGTGAGTGACTGATGCCGTTCTATCCCGGTGTGGTGGCGAACGATCTCCAGAACTACACTGAGGAGATCAAAGAATACACTGACGACGAACGGGTCGTGGCGAAATATCGTGATGCATTCGACGATGCGCTCGCGGAATATGATGCGGACCGTCTCCGCGAGCGGTTCGACACGAACGCCTATCCCGGCGCGCTGCCGACCGCGGACTGGGACGAGCACGACCGACCGGTCGACCCGTTCGACATCTCTGCCTCGTGGGAGAACCACGAAGCGATCAATCGGTTCGCGAAAGATGTCCTGGAAGGTGTCACGACTATCGCCGCCGATGGTTCCGAACTCGGGCCGACGACGGAGTTCACTGTTCCGCTCGGTCTCGTACAGGTCGCGTGGACCGCAAACCATCACGATCCCGATGGTGATTACGACGGTGACGTGGAGCCCCGAATCCTCGGGCCCGAAGCAGTCACCGAATCATCCGGCGATGGCGACGGTGTCCGGTACCCCGATAAACAGGCCCCGAGCCACGAGCGTTACTACGATGAAGGAGCGACGGTCGTCGGGTGTATCAAGAAGTTCGCCGATTACGAGCCGACACCGGTCATCGTCTACGACGGAGCGCTCGTCCCGTCGTTCGCGGATACGTATGCGCCGGACGTGCGCGAGAACTACCACGAAACGATGGCGGAGATCCTCGCGGTGAGTGAACATCACGAGGTCCCCGTCGTCGGCTACGTCGCAGGAACGAAACGAAAGAACATCGCGAAGATGCTGCAGCAGACGTATCCCGAACTGCTCTCCGACGAGCCGACCGTTGCTGACGCACGCATTCTCGATGGGTTTACCGAGAACTGGGGCGACCGATCGCTGGTGTTCGTCAACAGGTGGGACAGTACGGTCGACGAACTCGAATACGTCTACGAGAACACCGAATACGGCTACGAGGAGGAGGTGCTGTTCACGTACCTCGACGTGCCGGGCGGCAGCGCGATGGACTACCTCGAATTCCCCGAGTGGGTCCAGCGCGACGGCTGGACCGAGCACGTCCTCGACGTCGTTCGCGCTGAGACCGGCGTCGGGCGCGGCTATCCGGAGATCCTCCAGCAGGCCGACGCCAACGCCGTCTTGGACATGGGCGCGAAAGAGCGGTTCCTCTCGCTCGTCCAGGAATTCGCCGACCAAGAGGATCTGCCGATCGAATGGGACGCGAAGACGCTCAGTAAGGAGCGACGACGCCGATGAGCAGCGAATTCGGCCACAAAGATCAGACAGCTATGACAGTCGACGAACCGGTCATCGGTGACGATGACCTCACGATTGCCAGTATCGTCCAGTCGAACGGCCAGATGGACTACGTCGCAGAGGTGTACCGCGACCACGAGCGCGAGCGGGTCCCCGAAAAACAGGACTACGAGTTCGGCCAGCCTGTGTACGCCAAAACGACGGTGCACGGCGAGGAGCGCGCGCTCGTCGGCGTCGTCTACGAGTCGCTGCTCGTCAATCCCGACCAAGGCCGCGACGGGCCGCGGCTCTCGACCCCGGATCAGGAACTGTTCGTGCCGGGTTACGTCGACGAGAAGCAGACGCTGCTCGGCATCGCGCTGCTCGGGTCCGCCGAACTGACGCCGGTCGAGGGTGGGCAGGGATTCGCGTCGGTGTCCCAGGAGCTGCCGCGGTGGACGCTCGATATCGACGATTCGGTGTCGAAGCTCTCCGACGCCGGCTTCCGACGATTTCACCGGCCCGACGGGCAGTTCGCGCTGCGATACTACGACCGGCTCGTCGCCACCGCCGAGCGGTTCGGTGCGGAGGTGACGCTCTCGCTGATCGAACGACTGCGCGCGGAGACCGAGCAGGAAGCGATGCTCGACGTCATCGAGCGGAAGGTCCGCTGGGAGACCAGTTCCGATAGAGGGGTGATTCGGTGAGCGACGTGCCCGAACCACCCACGAGTCGCGGGATGGACGCCGCCTCCGAGACCGTGGTCGGCACGGTGGCCGAACCCGGCGAGGGCGCCGACGAGTTCGTGTTCGTCGCGCCGAACACGGTCGAGGTTCGAACCGGCGAGTTCGTCGTCTACGAGACGACCGTCGAGGGTGAATCCCGCGACGTGCTCGCCCGCGTCACGAACGCCGAGCAGGAGCGCGGGCTACCCGGCGAGTTCCTCGCCGATCCGGGTGTGGAGCCGGAGACCGTCGCGGACGCGCTCGGCGTGCCGAACGGTAACGTCGAGATCGACCGCGTGACCGCGCGCGTCGTCGGTTACTTCGATGCGGAGATGGCGACCTTCGCCAACCCGCGCTCGCTGCCCGACCCCGGTTCGCGCGTCGCGCTCGCAAACGACGAGTTTCTGGAGGCGGTGCTCCCGGCCGCGGACTGGGAAGATGAGAGCGCCACCGCCCACGTCGGCTGGCTGCTCAACCGCGAGACGAAGGCTGCGAACGTCTTCATGCCCATCGATTCGTTCGCCGCGACACACCTCGCGGTGCTCGCCTCGACGGGGAGCGGGAAGTCCTACACCGCGAGCGTCGTCATCGAGGAGATGCTGCGCCCGCAGTCGCGGGCCGCGATGTGCGTCTTCGACCCGCACGGCGAGTACGACACCCTCGACGGGATGCGAAAGGACGGGCATGCCTCGGTGTTTCAGGACGGGGCGTACACGCCCGAGGTCAACGTCGTCACGCCCGACGAGATCACCGTTGCGATCCCCGACCTGAACTACGGCGACCTGCTGTCGTTCCTCGACAAGCCGAGCGACAAGATGAAGTATCTCCTCCAGCAGGCGTGGCGTGCGCTCCAGCGCGATAGCAACCAGATCAGCGTTCGTGACATCACCTCCAAATGCTACGAGATCGACGGACAGGATAGCGACACGGCCGGAGCACTCGAATGGCGGCTCAATCGTGCGCTCGATCGCGATCTGTTCGCCAGCGCGGCGCGCAACGATCTCACCGATCTCGTCGCGCCGGGACAGGTGACGATCCTCCAGTTGAACCGCCTCTCGGAGGACGACCAGCAGATGCTTGCGGCCGCGCTGCTCCGGAAACTCTACGAGGCGCGCAAGGACGCGATGCGTGGCGACGGCGACGATCTCGACTTCCCGCTGTTCACGCTGCTGGAGGAGGGCCATCGCTTCGCGCCGGACGGCAGCGCCCGCTCGCTGCCGATTCTGCGGACCATCCTCTCGGAGGGTCGAAAATTCGGGTTCGGTGTGGGCATCATCTCACAGCGGCCCTCGAAGCTCGACGCCGACGTGCTCTCGCAGTGTGGCACGCAGATCATCATGCAGATCCAGAACCCGAACGACCAGCAGGCGATCCGCCAATCGGTCGAGAGCGCTGGCGAGGACGTGCTTGACGAACTTCCGGGGCTGACGCCCGGACAGGCCGTCATCGCCGGTGACGCGATGAACACACCAGTACTGACCCGGATTCGTGAGCGCCACACGCGCCACGGGGCCGAGAGTCTCGATGCAACCAGCGAGTGGCGCGATAGCTGGGAATCCTGGCACGCGGAGCGCAATCGTGGCGTGGTCGATCCGTACGAATCCGACGAGGAAGTGGACGAGACGCCGCTGTGAGTCGTGGCTTTCCAAACAATGATTTAAATCGTATGCGGTAGTTTTCGGGAACAAGAATGGATGAGAGCGACGTAGCGGCGTACGTCGAACGGTCGGAGCCACTCATCGAATCATCGCCGCAGATGGATGAGCAGAACACGAAGGCGAAACTCATCAGACCACTGATCGAACTGCTTGGCTGGGACGTGTATTCTTCGGAAGTCGAACTCGAATATTCGATGCAGATCGGCCGTGGGAACACGCGGGCGGACTACGCCCTCATACTGGAAGGAGCACCGGTCGTATTCATCGAAGCCAAAGGATGTGATAGCGCGCTGACTGATTCCGACAGGAAACAGTTGGCGAGTTACATGCGACAGACCGGTGTCGATTGGGGACTGCTGACGAACGGAACCACCTTCGAGATACTGAAACGGCGAACGGACAGCAATCGTCCGGAGGAAATCCTGTTGGGTTCGTTCACGCTTACGGAACTCGCCGAGAATCGAGAGCTACTCGAACTTCTCTCGAAAGAACTCGTCGAATCGGGTGAAGCGAACAGTATCGCCGAACGCATGGAAACGACGAGAAACGCCGTCCGAACACTTCGGAGCGAAAAGGAACGCATCGCTGAGCGAGTGACGCAAGTCGTCACGGATGAAATAGGCGACATTCCAGCACAGGAGATTCAGGCTGTATCGAAGGAATATATCGACGAGCTGGCTAATACGCTTGAAAGTGCGAGCGATGTGCAGGGAGAGCACAAGCACGACGGCGGAGAGCGACACGACGAGGCCGAAAGCGAATCGCAGTACATGATTACACTCGTCGATAACGAGACAGTTGTCGAAACGTTTAGTGAACCAAATCAAAGTGCGGTGATGGCTGCTGCTGTCGATCATCTCATTTCTGAACGGGCGTTGCTGGACGAGATCGAGTCGCTTCCATACGTTCCAGGCGAAAAGAACGCACTTCTCAATACTGAACCGCGTCATCCATCTGGACGTGAAATGAATACATACAGACCGGTTTCTGACGACTACTACGTCTTCACGAGTTTGAATCGCGAGGCGAAACAGCGCTATGTTGAGCAGTTTGCAGAGCGCTGTGGACTCACCGCTGAATTTGATGGACTCTGGTGAAAGGCACCTATTTACGTTCACAGCTCGCAATAATCGGGGAATTATGGTTCTATAAGGACATAATCTGCTGCGGTTGTGTCAGCGCTCCGACCGCGAGCGAACGCAGTAAGCGGGCGGACCGACGACCGACCAACGGGAGGGAGGAGGCTTTTGGTCCAGATTTTGCGAGGGAGCGAGCGCAGCGAGCAACCGCAGCAAAAGGTGGATGGGTCGGGGCGGATTTGAACCGCCGACTTCCTCCGTGTGAAGGAGGTATCATAACCAGCCTAGATCACCGACCCCTCACAGGCGATTTCCGACCGCGAAAGATAAACGTTGCCTTCAGTAGTCGGGCGCTTCCTCGCTCACTCCATCGCGCTGGTTCACCACACGTGCGAGGGTGAACAGGGCGTCCGAGAGCCGATTCAGGTAGGTCACGGTTTGCTCGTTGATCGCTTCCTCACCAGCGAGCGCGACCGCGCGGCGCTCGGCCCGCCGACAGACCGCTCTGGCGTGGTGGAGGCGCGCACCGCTGTCGCTGCCTCCCGGGAGGATGAACGAGCGCAGGGGTTCGAGTTCTTCATCGTACGAGTCTATCCACTCCTCCAACTGCTCGACGCGCTCGGCGGTCATTTGGGGGTCGTCCTCGTCGGGGTCGGGGTTGGCGAGGTCGGCCTGCACGATGTGGAGGTGGTTCTGTATCGCGCGCAGCTGCTCGTCCACGTCCTCGTGACCCGTCGGGCGGACCCGTCCTACGGTCGCGTTCACCTCGTCAACGGTGCCATAGGCCTCGATTCGGGGATTGGCCTTCGAGACGCGGTCCATCGTCCGGAGATCCGTCTCGCCGGCGTCGCCACGACCTGTGTAGATGGTCATGACGCTTCCACAGCCGCCGATGACTTATATCCGGCCGTCGCAGCGTCCCCGAGCGATTCGGCGAGGAGAGCGCCGGTATCCTCATGCATCGAGGGTGCGAACGGGCACGAATGACGCTGTACGAGCACGTCGCCGACCTGCCGCTTCGCGTCGAAGAGCACGGTCTCGAACGCCACGAGCGCGAGACGTCGAGCGGGTTCGCGCGGGCGACCACCGTCGTGTCGCTTCGGGGCGATAGCCACACCGGCCGCGGCGAGGACGTGACCTACGACACCGCAGAGCACGACGCCCTCCGCGAGACGGACCCCGACTGGGACCTCGCTGGCGACTATACACTCCGGTCGTTCTCGGCGGCGCTCGACGACGTGGACCTTTTTTTCGGACGCGACCCGGACCGCGAGGAGTTCCACAGCTATCGCCGGTGGGCGCTCGAAAGCGCCGCGCTCGATCTGGCGCTCCGCCAGTCCGAAACCACCCTCGGGAGCGCGCTCGACAGACGATACGATCCCGTCCGCTTCGTCATCAGCACGCGCCTCGGCGACACGCCCACGACCGACCGCGTCGACGACTGGCTCGCCATCCAGCCCGAAAGCGAGTTCAAACTCGACCCGACGCCCGAGTGGACCGACGAACTGGTCGCGGACCTCGCGGCCACCGGCGCGGTGCGAATCCTCGATCTGAAGGGGACCTACGAGGGCACCGAGGTGGACAACCCCGCCGACGTCGACCTCTACCGGCGCGTCCTCGCCGGCTTTCCCGATGCGATCGTCGAGGACCCGCGACTCACCAACGAGACCCGCGAACTGTTCGTCAACGAAGAGGACCGAGTCAGTTGGGACCACCCGATCACCAGCGTCGAGAGCATTGAGTCATTGCCTTTCGAGCCGCGCTGGCTCAACGTCAAGCCCTCCCGATTCGGTACCGTCGAGAGCCTGCTCGACAGCATCGAACACTGCCTCGAACGCGACATCCGCCTCTACGGCGGCGGCCAGTTCGAACTCGGCGTCGGCCGCGAGCACATCCAGACGCTCGCCTCGCTGTTTTACCCCGACGGACCGAACGACGTCGCGCCCGGCGGGTACAACGACCCCGAACCCCAGGAGGGACTCCCCGAAAGCCCGCTCGTCGCGCCCGCCGCCCCGGCCGGACTCGGGTTCGTCGACGAGGGTGCGTAGCGGGTCGACAGAATGCCGACGGACGTTTATTCGTCGGCCGGGATGGTCCAGTCAGTGCTCCCCCCGTTGCAGTTCGCCGCCCCGCTCGACAGTCCGGTGGCGCACATCGCCCTCGCCGGCGCGCTCGGGTTGTTCCTGGGACTCGAACGCGAGTGGTCGGACAAACCGGCTGGCGTTCGCACCTTCTCGCTCATCAGCCTGCTTGGGGCGGTCTTCACTATTCTCGGTTACGAGGAGTTGCTGGCGGTCGGCGGCGTGCTCGTCATCGTGCAGGGCACCGTGTTGGCGATACAGGGACTGGGCGACGAGGACCTCGGTCTGTCGCTCACTACATCAGTTTCGATGCTGGTCGCCTACGGTGTCGGCGCGCTCACCGCCTCGGGGTTCGTCATCGAGAGCGTCACCGTCGCCGTCCTCTCCTCGCTCCTATTGGTGCTCAAGCGCGAACTCCACACGTTCGCGGGTGGTCTCTCCCGAGAGGAACTCCGCTCGACGACCGAGTTCGCCATCCTCGCGTTCGTCATCTACCCCCTCTTGCCGACCGGCGACGTCACGATCGGCTCCGGCCGACTGGGAGTCGAGATCGAACCGCGCGTCGTCTGGCTGATGGTGGTCGCGGTCGCCGCCATCGGTATCGTCAACTACGCCATCGTCAGGAACTACGGCGGCCGGGGCATCGCCGTCACGGGCTTCTTCGGGGGACTGGCCTCCTCGACGGCCGTCGTGGGCACGATGTTGGAGTCGGTGCGCCAGCACCCCTCGACGACCTCGTATGCGGTTGCGGCCGTGTTGCTCGCCGACGCGGCGATGGCGCTTCGCAACCTCGCTATCGTGCTCGCGTTCACCCTGCCGAACGTGCTCGTTGGCGCGCTCGTCCCGCTCGCGGTGGTCGTCGTCGGCAGCGTCGCCGTCGCCGCCGTCACCGCCGATTGGGATACACCCGTCGAGATGGACCTCGATAGCCCCTTCTCGCTGCGCAACGTGCTCGCCTTCGGCGCGATGTTCGCGGTCGTGGTGCTCGCGGGCGGGGTCGCCCAATCCGAACTCGGCGCGGTGGGGTTCTACGTGACCGCGGTCATCTCGGGGCTCGTATCGAGCGCCGGCGCGACCGCGTCGGCCGTGTCGCTCTATCGCACGGGGAGTCTGGCCGGCGAGACCGCCGTCGTCGCCGTGTTGCTCGCCACCGCGTCGAGCATCGTCGTCAAGGCCGCGCTCACCATCGTCGGGCCGAGCCGTCGGTTCGCCACCCGTGTCGCGCTCTGGAGTGCCGTCCTCCTGGTCGCCTCGCTCGTGTCGGCGGTGCTCGTGACGCTGTGAGTGAAAATACCGAAACCGCTTTGCGCGCGTCGCGTGCATCGTGGGCCATGCAGGCAGTCCAACTCACCGAACACGGCGACCGCGACGTCATCGAGTACGGCGATTTCCCCGACCCCGAGCCGGGAAAGGACGAGGCGCTCATCGACGTGAAGGCCGGTGCGTTGAACCACCTCGATATCTTCACGCGTCGTGGGCTACCGGGCGTCGATTTGGAGATGCCCCACATTCCGGGGAGTGACGCCGCGGGCGTCGTCGAGGAAGTGGGCGAGGACGTCACGCGCGTCGAACCCGGCGACCGCGTGGCGGTCACGGCGGGCATCTCGTGTGGCGAGTGCGAGTTCTGTCGCCACGGCGAGCACTCGCTCTGTGAGAGCTATCACCTCATCGGCGAGCACGTTCGGGGAGTACACGCAGAGCAGGCGGCCGTGCCCGCGGCGAATCTCGTCCCCGTTCCCGACGACGTGGACTGGGAGACCGCGGCGGCCGCGCCCCTGACCTTCCAGACCGCGTGGCGCATGCTGATGACCCGCGCCGACCTCGAAGCCGGCGAATCCGTCCTGGTACTGGGTGCCTCCGGGGGAGTGGGGCAGGCCGCAGTACAAATCGCCGACTACGCCGGTGCGGAGGTCTACGCGACCGCGAGCACCGACGAGAAGTTGGAATACGCCGCCGAGTGCGGGGCCGACCACACCATCAACTACGCCGAAAACGACTTCGCAAGCGAGATGCGCGAGGCCACCGACGGCCGCGGCGTCGACGTCGTGGTCGACTATGTGGGGCCGGCGACGTGGGAGGACTCCATCAAATGTCTCGCCAAGGGCGGGCGGCTCGTGACCTGCGGGGCGACCACCGGACCGAAAGCCGAGACCAACATCAACCGCGTCTTCTGGAAACAGGTCGACATTCTCGGGTCGACGATGGCTACCCTCGGCGAGGTTGACGACGTGCTCTCGCTCGTGTGGGATGGGACTTTCGAGCCACGCATCCGCGAAACGCTGCCGATGAGCGAGGCCGCCCGTGCCCACGAGATGCTCGAAGAGCGCGAGGGCTTCGGCAAGGTCGTCGTGGTGCCCGACAGCGAGCGCTGACCTTACTGTTCGGCGGCGAAATCGGCCGTGGTCAGCACGTCCAGTCCCCGCGACTCGACCCTGTCGAGCAGACGGCGGAAGTCGGACGCCGGCAGTCGGGAGCCACCGAGACCGTGGGCCATCAGCACGCAGACGGTATCAGTCTTGTAGGCGTGGTCGATTGCGTCCAGCGCGTTCTCGACGTCGTCGGTGTTGACGCGCGGCACCCAACTCGCCTCGGTGAGAGTCCCATTGGAAACGGACGAGCCGCCGCCGAACGAGAGGTCGAAGTAGTCGCCGGCGATGTTCAGCGCATCCGCGTCGAAATCGCCGAACGGCCAGACGAGCGTGTTGGCTCCCCGGCCGCTGGTGTTGTCGAGGAGCCACTGTTTCGTCTCGCGCATCTCCCGTTCGGCCTCGTCGGCGGGAATCGACCCGAGACCGCCCGAGACCGACTCGCGCTGTGGGTGCGCTGCCCACGCCCAGCCCGCACTATCCATCTCGTCGATCTGGCTCTGTGTGAGTTTGTTCGAGTCGCCATCGACCACGCGAGGGATGATGGCGCTCGTCCCGGCCATGCCGCGATCGCTCATCATGTCGTACGCGACCGTGTAATCGGAGCGATTGGCGTCGTCGAAGACGAACAGGACGGCCCCGGAATCGCGTTTCGGGGTCGTTCTGATGTCGTCGACGTCGATTTCACACTCCTTGGCCCCGGTATAACAGGAGATGGAGAACTCGTTGATGTCGGCCATGTCGGGTGTTCCAGACCACGCCGACGGACCGAGACCGATGCGAACCCAGCCGTGTTTTTCCGAGAGATAGCGGGTCGTGGTCTGGAACTCCGAGCCGTCGCCGGCAGCGAGTTCGACGCGCAGCGTCTCGTTCGAGACGTCCCGGAGCCTGACGGCCATCGAGAGGTCGCGGTACGCGAAGTTGTCGCTCGACGTCCGCGTGGTCATCTCCACCCGATCGTTGTCGCCCTCCGAGATCAGCGTCGCGGAACCGGAATCGTTCGGCGGGTCCTGCCAGTCCGCTCCGCTCTCGACGCGGCCGGAGACGGCCTCCCAGCCCCTCGAACCGTCTTCGAAGTTCTCGTAGGTGGTTCCCTTCTCGTGACTGCGAGCGCGGGCGTTGTAGCCGAGTTCGAGGTCGGCGTTCGAAGCAGCACCGTCGCCACCATCACCGCCGCCGGAGCCGCCACCGTTGGAATAGCGGAACTCGCTCTCAGGGCGGCGACCGACGTGTGCCGGTTGGCCATTGAGATAGGCGTTGATACGCCCATCCAGCGAGAACGCTTCGAGGTCGCCGTCGAACAGGTATGCGTCTCGACCATCCCCGCTGATTGCACCTTCGGCGTGTGTCCCGTCGATGCGATCCTTTCCGCCGATACCTTCGTGAGCAGCGAGGTTGCTCCCCACGTCGAACGCATACCGAGTGTAGGGTCCGGTGGCAAGAATCTCGAACAGATAATCCGGCCGCCGGCCGACGTGCGCGGGGCCGCCGTCGAGGTCGACGTCGATACGGCCGTCGAACGTGAACGCAATGAGGTCGCCCGTAAACGTGTAGACGTCGGTCCCGCCGTCGGCGACCGCGCCGTGGGCGTAGTGGCCGTCGGCTTCGTCGATGCCCCCGATGCCGCGCTCGGGACGCACTTCGCCCGAGACGGCGAACGAGTAGGAGGTGTAGTTGGCAACGCCGACGATTTCGAGCGTGTGTCGTGCTGCTGTCGCCGTTCCAACCGAGCCGAGACCGACGACCGTGGCACCAGCGGCGGCGAGATACGTGCGCCGGGAGAGTTTTCTCCTCCGACCATCCGGCGACTGATGGTCGTTCGTCCTGATATTGTCCTCGGCTAAATCATTCGATAGGGCATCAGATGTCCCCTTCTTCGAAGTATCATCGTCTTCAGCGAACGAATTGTCAGACACAATATAAAACACGTCCACCGTCCGGTTATAAATGTACACTAGTTGTTTAACCTAACCGCTCAAGACGGGCCATCGAACGGGCTATCAGTAGTATGGGGTTGTCGGGTGGATCGAATCGGTGCTCCGACCGCCGTGGGATTTCGTCCGATCGGGACGTGCGGTGATGACGAACCGTCGGCCACTCGGACGGGAGTCGTCTATCCGTTCGGAACGGCCGAAAGATCGCCTCGTGTTCGTGTCATCTAGTAGACTTTTCGAGCCGTTCTCGTGTCTGAAATCACTACTTGGTAGTAAGTTTCATGGTGCCGGTGGTCGCGCTTTTGCTCGATGTCCGAGAAACCAACGACGAAGGGAACGAGCGGCACCGACGAGGAGATCGAAGGACCGAACACGACGCGCCGAACCTTCCTCAAGGGGTCGAGCGCGGCGGCCGGCATCGCGGCGCTCGGAATGGAGGGAACGAAACCGGCGAACGCGAACGACACGGACGAAACCGACGACGAAAACGATGGGGACGACGGGCCGACGAACGTCATCCTGTTCATCGGCGACGGACAGGGCCGTGCACAGCTCGATCTGGGACGGTATCTGAAGGCCTATCGAGAGGGCTCCGAGACGTTCCCGCTGAACGTCGCCGACGCCACGTACAACGTCGATCGCCACGACGCCCACGGCTCGGCGACCACCTTCCCGGACGACCCCGAGGAGTTCGTCGCCGACTCGGCCTCGACCGCGACGGCGATCGCGACCGGCCACAAGACCTACAACGGTGCGATCGGCGGCGTCGAGAACGATGCAGGCGAGTTCGTGCCCAAGAAGACGGTGTTGGAGGGGGCCCGCGACATGGGCTACGCCGTCGGCCTGGTCACCACGGCGCGGATGACACACGCGACGCCGGCGTCGTTCGCCAGCCACGTCCCCGACAGGGGCGAAGAAGAGGAGATCGCCAAACAGTACGTCCGCGACGGCGGCGTGGACGTCCTCTTCGGCGGCGCGCGCTCGTACTTCCTGCCCGACGGCCGCGAGACCGACGATGCGGACCTCGTCGCCGAAGCCAAGCGCAACGGCTACCAATATCTCACGACCGAAAGCGACCTCGAATCGCTCGACAGCGCCCCGGCGCTCGGGCTGTTCAGCGAGTCCGACCACCTGAACTACACGCTCGACAGACAGGACAGCGACGACACGACCCAGCCCGGACTCGGCGCGATGGCCGAGAAGGCGATCGACCTTCTCGAAGCCCGTGGCGGCCGGAAGGGCTTCTTCCTCATGGTCGAGGCCGGTCGCATCGACCACGCGGGCCACGCGAACTACCCGGTCGTCGCCCACGAACAGCTCGAAGCCGACGACGTGGTCGGCCGACTGCTCGATTACGCCGCAGACTCCCACGGCGAGACGTCGGTCATCACGACCGCCGACCACGAGACGGGCGGTCTCTCGCTCGGCTCCGGGGGACCCTACGACGTGAACTTCGACGTCTTAGATGGACTGGAGGCGAGCACCGACGCGCTCGTACCGCTGGTCGAGGAGGCCGAATCGCGCGATGAGGTGGCATCCATCATGCAAGAGGAGGCGGGCATCGACCTGCTCGACACCGAACTCGACGAACTGCGGGCGTACAACACGCCAGTCGCCGAAATCCTTAACCACCGGATACGCCTCGGCTGGACGTCGACCGGCCACACCGCCGAGAACGTTCCGACCTTCGCCACCGGCCCGAACGCCGAGTTCTTCGACGGCACCGTCGACAACACCGACATCGCCGGCGCGATACGCGAGCGGCTGAACGGGGACTGATCCGCTCTTCTTGTTCGGTGGCTCTGTTTAAACTATAGAAAATCGATAGATACGCCGTGCGAGATACAGAGCGTGCATCCATCACACTGGGTTCAATCCTACCGACCTCTGGTAGCTCCCCCCCCCCTCATCGATAGTAGTTTATGTGTTCTGAGAGAATACCTGGGTATGGCCCAAGAGCAGGCCGAAGCCGCAGGGCCCATCGACGCGTTCCGGCAGTTTTTCGCCCTCCAGCGGGACGTGCTGGTGCTCTCGTTGGCGATGTTTGCGTTCAGCCTCGGCTTTCAGATGACGAGTCGATACCTCCCAGAGTACATAGTTGCGCTCGGGGCATCGGGTTTCGTCGTCGGTCTGTTCGGAACCTTCGGGAATCTCATCTCTGCGGTCTATCCGTATCCTGGTGGGGCGGTCTCTGACCGAATCGGCTCGCGGTACGCCCTCACGGTCTTCGGAGTGCTTTCGACCGTCGGGTTTGCCTTCTGGTTGCTTGCCCCCGAGCTTGGAACGATCACGATCGCCGGGATGGCGATCCGACCGTGGGTATGGATTTTCGTCGGCCTGTTTCTCGCACAGGCCTGGAAGTCCTTCGGACTCGGGGCCACCTTCGCGGTCGTCAAACAGGCGACCGATCCCTCGCGGCTGGCTGCGGGCTTTGCAAGCACCGAGACGTTCCGACGGGTCGCGTTCCTCATCGGACCGGTTCTGGCAGCCATCATGATTGGATTTCATCCCGAGTTTACGGTGAGTTTCCAGTACGTCCTCGGTGTAGCAGTCGTGTTCGGTGTTCTGGGAACGGTCGTCCAGCATTTTCTCTACGACGCGAGCGAGGATACAATCGGTAACTCCTTTGCGGGGATCGAGCAGATTCGACGGGACCTCCGCGAGATGCCTGAGGAACTTCGCCCGCTGTTGGTGGGTGATACACTCGTTCGCTTCGCCAACGGGATGGTCTACGTGTTCTTCGTGCTCGTGGTCACTCGGTTCCTTCAGGTCGGCTGGGAAACCACCATCTCACTCGGCGGGTTCTCCTACGGTGTTGATCTGTCGCCGGAGGCATTTTTCGGCTACCTGCTGGGCGTGGAGATGGTGGTCGCACTGTTGGTGATGGCTCCTGCGGCCAAGATTGCCGAGTACGTGGGACTCAAGCCCGTCGTAGCGCTCGGGTTTGCCGTCTACGCAATCGTCCCGGTCATCTTGATCAACGCGCCCGCGAATGCGGCAGCCTTGATCGTGGTATTCGCGTTTTCTGGTCTGCGGTTTGCAGGGCTCCCTTCACACAAGGCATTGATCGTCGGTCCCGCAGAACAGGGAGCCGGCGGACGTGTGGCCGGGTCGTACTACTTGCTGCGAAACACGGTCGTCATTCCGAGTGCTGCCCTTGGAGGCTATCTCTGGGAATTCGTCAATCCAGAGGTCGCCTTCACGATTGCAGCCGGGATTGGTGTAGTTGGGACTGGCTACTTCCTCGTATTCGGGAAAGAATTTGACGCATACCGGTAGAACGAGCACTATGAGATATATATGAATAGAGACATTTCATGCTGCAAGATACGCGCCCTATATTCAGCAGAGTTTGTACGAACTGCCGACTTTCTGGCGGGAGCGGCGTGCTGGATCGAGAGGATGTATCCAGCACGGGCAGCAGCTGTCTCTTGCGCCCAAATCGAACTTCATGAGGCTTACCTGCCAGCTCTCCGGTCCCGAAAGGGCGGTTAGGGTTCACAAAGATGTTTATGCAGAGATGGAGAGATTGACCGCTCAACAGGACGATCAGATCAAGCATAAGCGATAGGCACGCCCTTACGATTATTACACTTGAAATTCAGTTGGGAGCATATGGACACACTGCGCCGAACTGCACGAAACCGGCCGGTTTTGAGCTTCCTTCTATTGAGTATCGGAATCTCGTGGCCGCTGTGGGGTGCACAGCTCGTCATACCACCTCAGAGGCTCGTTTCAGCTGGTTTGGGATTCGTCCCATTTTTCCTTGGATTTGTTCCCTATTTCGGCCCATTGATCGCTGCGGCAGCTCTCATCTGGCTTACTGGTGGTGATCTCCGATCATGGGCGAGTCAGATCTGGCGATGGCGAGTCGCTCCACACTGGTATGGTTTCGCGCTGTTACTCCCAATGCTCTGCAGTGTCGGCATTGTAATCGCTTCGGCGTTATTCATCAACGCACCGTGGCGTATTCCATTTCGCGCCCCGCTAACCAATGGTCGATACATATTCGTCCTCGTCACTTTCGTTATCAACGCCATCGGTCTTGAGGCAGGGCTCCGTGGGTTCGCGCTTCCATGGGTCCTGCGGCGATTCAACGCGCTGGTCGCTAGCGTCATTCTCGGTGTCGCGTGGGCGGTCTGGAGTCTGCCGCAGTTGTTGTTCCCAGGTTCAATCCTCTCGGCATTGTCGATAGTCGTATACATCCCGGCGTTGGTCATTTTCTCGGTTCTCCTCACGTATATCTACAACAGCACGAATGGGAGCGTCTTGGCTGCCGCCGTACTCAGTGGCGGTATCCAAACCGGAGTCACCACATTGGGTGCTCCTACTCTCGCTATGCAACTCATCACACTGGCTGTCTGGGCGATTCCAGCACTTGCGATTGCTAATCTCTACGGAGAGGAACGACTCGCGGAGCGACTTCCACCGACTGAAAATCTCGTCAATCCACTTGACGAATAGGATCTTTCCAAGTCAGTATTATACAGCTGGCAGAGTGACCTCCTCGCATGGTTGATATCGTCAAGCTACGCGCCGCGACATTCATCCCACTGACCTGGCTTGATTCGCCACGCAGAGGGGAAGAAACCATTCAGTTCCAAGGGGACGACCGTGGCTTCACACCATATGCCGTCAACACTGGTCGCTCCCGTATCGAACAGGAAGTGGTGATCGACCTTTCTCGCCAGAAATGTCTAGAATACACGAATACTGGGCACTCAAAAGAGCGAATTGAGCAAGCAGATGGCAGTACAAAAGTCCGAACAGGGAAGGCTGACACATCCGCAATCACTGTAACTGATATCGATTGGAACAATGGATGTGAACTCGTCATGAGCACAGAAGCAGCGAATCCATTAGTTGAGCACGCCCATCCAGTCAGCTACGAAGCACAGGCTACAGTCAATGCAGACGGCAGTATCCGTCTTACAGGTAGCCATGATTCATTCCCTTGTTTCGAGTTCTACTCACAGACTGATTTTGGCTCTTTCAGTATACTCCACACGTACGACTATCGTGAAGAAGGTGGATCACCATTTGATCTCGAAGGACCTCCTGACTACGAGTTTGACGTACGGCTGAACGAAAGTTGACTATCTCCTATTTCAAAGTCGTCTTCTTCCGGACTGGCGTATCGATGCTTGTTGCTTCGTTCCTGAACCTTCCCACAAACCGGATATCTGGAGACCCGGAGAGTTATACTCGCTGCTCAAGAAGCAACTAGCGATGATTATTGCTGAAACCGGCGACAAGTACCAGTTCGTCACGCAGCCTGACCACGCGACCCTCTCAGGACGACTAGCAGCCCACTGGGGTAACGGCGTGTTTGATCAGCCTGCTCCCCGTTCGGCGGTCCGTATCGCAGCTGACCATCACGACCACGGCTGGCAGAGCTACGATCTGCGCCCACATCTCACTGACGAGGGGACGCCACGAGGCTTCACGAACGTTCCCGACGACGAGTGGGTAGAGTTTTACACCCGTGGTATTGAGAGGGTTACCGACGTTGATGCCTATGCCGGACTGTTGACGTCGATGCACGCGACAGGTCTGCGTCGCGGCGGCTACGGAGTCCGCTCATCGATTCCCGACCAATCGGATGATCCGCCGTACGAATCGTTCGTTACCGAACAAGAGCAGTTCCAGCGTGAGATCCTCGCCGACCTACAGGAGGGCCGCTACAGCACGTACGCAGGACCGAACGAACAGGAGTTCCTTGCAGACCTGCACGAGACAGGTGACGCTGAAGCAACGAATGTGTCCCCAACGGAGAGTCGACTCTGGACGAACTATCTCCTGCTCCAAACGTTCGACGTGCTCTCGTTGTATCTCTGTGGAGCGCTGTCGTTTGATCGGACCGAGATCGGACCAGTGCCTCCATCGACAGCCGACGAACCGATTTCGCTGACAGTCGAACCGATCGGCCTGTCGTCAGTGGCTGTGGAGCCATCCCCGTTCGACACCACTCCGCTCACACTCTCAGTAGCAACACGAACCGTGCAAGGAATCGAGTGCGAGGGGACAGAGACGGATGTCGTTGAGGCGTACTACAATGCGGAGCAACGACAGACTGCGTTCACGCTGTACTGAGCGAACTGCGAGTCACACGGCCGGGTTCGTACGGTTCACCGATTCTTCATGGTACCTACTGGGCGTGTAGAGAGCGCGCACTCCCACCACCCCGTTTTATGTGAAGGAACCATATGAAACCGCGATGACGCACGATACACTGTTTGAGTCGTTCGATATCAATGGATTGTCGCTTGACAACCGAGTTGGCCTCGCACCAATGACTCGAACGAGCGCAACGGAAGAAGGGCATCCCACAAGAGAGATGGCCCGCTACTATACCTCATTTGCTCGTGGTGGCTTTCCGTTTCTTGTTTCTGAGGGTATTTACACAGACACAGCTCATAGCCAAGGCTATCCAAACCAACCGGGGTTGGCAACTGACGCACAAGCCGATGAATGGGAAGAAGTCGTCGACGCAGTCCATGAGGAGGGAAGCGTCTTTTTTGCCCAACTCATGCATGCTGGCCCACAGGCACAAGGCAATCGTTACGTTGACGACACTGTAGCGCCGTCTCCGTACCAGCCTCCGGGCGAGATGGCGGAGGTATACGGCGGTTCTGGAGCCTACCAAACGGCCATTGAGCTAGACGAGAGTGGACTCAGCGAGGTGAAAACTGGCTTTGTTGAGTCTGCAGAACGTGCCGCAAAAGCCGGCTTCGAGGGGGTAGAAATCCACGCTGCAAACGGTTACCTCTTGCACGCATTTATCGACCCTCTGGTAAACGAGCGTAATGACAAATATGGTGGCAGCCCAGAAGCCCGCGCACGCTTTCCCGCAGAAATCATTGCAGCCATCCAAGAGACGACACCTGAAGAGTTCGTTGTTGGCGTCCGCACTTCCCAAACTGCCGTCACTGACGAAGAACGGACATGGCCCGATGAAGAAGACACTGCGAAAGCGGTCTTTGAGTCGTTCACCAACGCTGGTGCGGACTACATCCATGTGACTGAACCAGAAGTCACCGAACCCGCATTCGGCGAAACCGGTCGCACGCTCACCGAATTGGCTGACCAATACAGCGAAACAGTGATAATCACGAATGGAGGACTCGGCGACCCGGAAAAAGCGCGCACAGCACTGGCTGATGGCGCTGATCTCGTGACACAGGCGACAGCTGCACTAGCCAATCACGATTGGCCGAACCGCGTCCGACAGGGTGACGAACTCGCCAACCTTGATCCGAGCGTTGTTTTCGAGCCGGATGCATCAATCAGTGCTGCAGAGATTCCAAACGACGACTAGCTCATATCATGGACATCGGGTTCGTTGCGATGACGCCGATAATCGTGGGCATCACCGGGATCGATTCGCCGCTAACGATGGCCGGTCTCTGCGCGCTTGGCTACGCAACAGGGTGGTCATGCGCTACAATATCCGGTATCTCGAGCCAGTTTCTACCGAGAAATGAATTCTACGCGACTTGTCAAATGCTTCCCGGGGAGCATTGATCGCAGCGTCCGTCGTGAACGTTGCATATTATCTACATCTACTGGGTGGTGTCACCGTTTTCATTATCGTCGGCTCCTTTAATTTCGATGGTGGCGCGCTGTCCGGATCGGGAATTGCTGTCGCGGTACTCGTCGCTCTCGGTCTGATCGGCTTTCCTCCGCGGTCTGGACAAATTCAATGAGTTAAGTGAGCGGACGACGGCCTTCAACCTCGCGGCCGTCTCGGCGATTATCATTGGATTCGACGCGTACAACATACAAGTAGCTCTAACAGGGAACTGGGTGCTCCCCGACTACAACCCGCCGCTGACCACCCAAGGCGCACGACAGATCCTCGGGTTCTTCGCCCTCGTCCAAGGTTTCGAGGCCTCGCGGTACATCGGTCGAGAGTACAGTGCGGAACGTGGTCGCTTTTCATGTCTTAAACTGGATTCCGGAGGCGGTCGGGACAGCGACATTTCCGCGTGGAGACCGTTGCAGTGACACGAACGAGCCGAAAGGTAGGCTGGTTCAGTCGGGCGTGGTCGTATCGCTGTTCGCGGATTCGATCCCCATCGGTTCGATATCAGGTTGCTCTTTTCCCTCAGATCTGCCGAGATACAACGCAGAGTTGATGAGACCGATATGGCTGAATGCCTGTGGGAAGTTGCCCAGTTGTATCCCGGTTTCGGCGTCGATCTCCTCGGCCAGCAGTCCGAGTGGACTCACGTATTCCAGAATGTTCTCGAAACGCTCACGCGCTTCGTTGACCCGGCCTGAGAGTACGAGTGCGTCGATTAGCCAGAACGAACACAGCACGAACGCTCCTTCCTCGCCAGGGAGCCCATCGTCGCCATCGTAGCGATGGACCAACCCGTCGTCGGTCGCCAGTCGGTCGTCGATGGCGTCAATAGTGCCCTGCACGCGCGGATCGTCGAACGGCAGGAACCCAACTATCGGAATCAACAATCCGGTTGCGTCGAGCGTGTCAGTCCCGTCGAAGGACTGGACGAAGCTATTCAGGTCCTCGTCGAACCCACGCTCGATGACGGTCTCTTTGATCTCCTCGCGAGTCTGTCGCCATTCTTCGATTGGAGCCTCGAAGCCTCTTTGGTCGGCGAGCGCCAGCCCGCGATCGAGCGCAGCCCAGCACATCACTTTCGAGTAGACGAAGTGGCGGGCGTCGCCGCGGACTTCCCAGATGCCCGCGTCTTTTTCGTCCCAGACCTTCCGGACGTACTCAATGATTTCCCGGAGTGACTCCCACTCCTCCGTATCTAAGCGATTGTCTCCACGTGAGGTATCATACGCCGCGAGTACGATCTCGCCGTAGATGTCGAGTTGGCGCTGGCCAGCCGCGTCGTTGCCGATCCGTACTGGCTGGGAGTTGCGATACCCAGAGAACTCTTCGATCTCCTCTTCGGTGAGGTCGCTTTCGCCGTGAAGCCCGTACAGTGGCTGGATGTCTTTCGGGTTTTCGACTTGGCAGAGATCGAGAAACCACTCGAAATACGATCCAGCCTCCTCAGTGTGACCGAGGTTCGCCAGTGCTTGGAGGGTAAAGGCGGTGTCGCGCAACCACGAGAATCGGTAATCCCAGTTACGAATGCCGCCGATCTCCTCGGGCAGTGAGGTGGTCGGGGCGGCGGCGATGGCGCCCGTTTCGACGTGGGTCATCAGCTTGAGAACTAATCCCGAGCGCACCGCGAGGTCGTGCCACGGCCCGCCGAAAACACATTCGGAGTCCTCTGGGCACGTATGCGCCCAGTCGCGCCAGAACTCGACGGTTTGACTCAGCGCCGCTGCTGGATCGGTGTCGGCGTCCTCAGTTCCAGTACACCGCAGGAGGAACCACGCGGTCTCATCCGCTTCCAGCGCAACCGTCCCGGTTGCGTGATCGTCGTGGATGTCGAGCGAAATTGGGCCTTCAAGTACCGCCCGTTCATCCGCACCCTCGGCGCGAACTCCCTTATCGGTTGGTTCGAGTGTGATTTCGGCGCGGTCGTAATCGAACCGGGGTTCGAGGTTCACCTCAAGCTCAATCGTTCCGTCGGTGCAGTCCACCTTCCGGTAGAGCACTTTCTTGGGGTGGTCGGTCTCCCCGGCCGGCGGCATGAAGTCAGTTATCGTCGCTGTTCCGGTAGACGTTTGAAAGGTGGTCTCCA
Organism: Halococcus sediminicola; assembly: GCF_000755245.1. NCBI lineage: Archaea > Methanobacteriati > Methanobacteriota > Halobacteria > Halobacteriales > Halococcaceae > Halococcus > Halococcus sediminicola. The sequence goes on from NZ_BBMP01000007.1 coordinate 389,192, forward strand.
AGACGTTCGTTCGGCCAACGTACTGCTGGATGCTGTCGAATGAGTTAGTAGGATTGATTTGGAATCGTCCGCCTCGGTCGGGGTCGAGTATTGCGGCGAACATACTCGGCGACTCGAGGTGCGGGAAGGGGAACCAGTCAATCGACCCACTCGGATCGATGAGTGCACACGTTTCGAGATTGCCGATGAGACCATAGTGTTCGAGTGGGGTGAAGTCGCTCATAAGTATCAAGTTCCTATTGGATACTCATGATTACTCGCAGCAAATCGGTTGGCCTCATTCCGTCTTTCAGGGGGACGGGAATCGATTCAGCATCTTTCATACGTTCAAAGACCGAACCACTAGCAGTTGTATCTGCCGCCCTCATTCAAGAATCTCGAATTCCGTGTGAACAAGTTTATAGCTGTCATTCTTTTGTCTTAATGGCCATATCATCTACTGATTCTGGTTTTGATGCTGGGATGAGCCAAGCGGGCACCATCCGAATGAGAACGACCATTCCAGCTAACTCAACGAGCGTTTGTGTCACCACTACCGCCGGTGTGAGCTCATAGCCAGTTGGTAAGACCAGAGTCAGTGGAAGAATGACCAGTGAGTTTCGAGTGACTGACGTGAACACGAGAGCACGACTTTTCCCCACTTCCATCGGTAAAAGACAGGTCGCTCCCTATCCGAGTAGAGGCATGATGATGATGAGAAAGGCCACGTAAACGGGGACTACTACAGCAACCTGATTGATCGAATTCTCGACACGCGATAGCTGGGAGGTGATAATTACGAACAGCGTGACACTCATTATCGGAGCTGGCAACCACCCCATCGTGTCTTTCAATCGTTTTCCAATCTCGGCACGCTCTGCTCCTGCCTCAGTGAGCCACGCAAGCGTCAATGGAAGAGCGATGATGAGCAAAAACGTCTCAATGAATGGACCCGCCTGTATGAATTCTGCCACCCGTTCGCCCATGAACACCCAGAGGTATCCGGGGAGAAGCAACAACTGGACGAGCAACAGTACTGGTGCCGCAGCCGTGATCTGCTCTGAGTTACCGCCCGCCAGTTCCGTGAACGAGATCACGTAGTCGATACACGGTGTGAGCAAGACCATGAATACCCCCACGAGAATAGCTGGGTTTTGTGGAAGAAATCGAGCGAGAATGAAGACAATAACTGGGATTACGAGGAAGTTCATCCCTAGCGCAGCAAGCATGAATCGGGTGTTTGTGAACGCATTTCGGAGTTCAGTAAAAGGCACTTCGAGAAACGTCACATATAGCAGCACTACGAGAACAGGATTGATGAGTTGTTCCAGAGTAGAACTTAGCTCCGACCGAGCAGTATTCACAAAAATCGCGAGAAGGACACCGACCGCGTAGACGAGAATTTGATGGCGCTGAATCCACTCCTTTATGACCATTCCCATTGAGTATCTTCTGTTCTACAGCACTTTATGAGAGGTCCATCGCCTAATTCAATTTATATCGTGAGAAGAAGTGTTTGCGTGGCTTCCTGAGTGAATAGGAGAACGTCAACACGCTCATACCCTTCTCGATCCTATCGGGAGTATGCGTGAATTTGTCTTTGCTCTCGAGTACGCTCCGGAGACAAACGCCGTTGCTGATATCCTCGCTGCTAATCCGGAAACCAAGATTCGCTCGCTTTCGTGCCACGTTACTTCCAATCATCTCTGGCGTGTCGACCACATCACTGGAAGGCAGGATGCACTTGACAAACTTACTGAAACCGTCGCCAATACTGAGTACTACACCGATTGTTTAGCTCGCCGTGATTGTGAAGCTGATTGGGAAACCCAGGTCCTTGACCGGAATGAGGATGCGCTCGTCCTCTACTCATATTGGACACGTACTCCAGCCTGTACTTCGATCCCTCACCTCGCTCTCGATCACTTCGGTGATGGTCTCATCTTTGAGACGGGGTGGGCTGGACGCCAATATGAGTGGCATATCATTGCATCCGACAGCACTTCGTTTGGTGATTTTCAGAACGCTATTCAGTTCGAAATCGATGAGACTACCGGTGTAACTTTTCTCCGAATCGGTAATACGACCACCGCAGCTTCAAAAACTGCTGAGTCCACCCTCACACCCGAACAGGACGCTGCCATCCGTACAGCTATCGAACACGGATACTACCAGACACCTCGCGAGATAGAAACCTACGAACTCGCTGAAAAGCTCGATATCCCCGGCTCAACACTTGCATATCGACTCCGCCGTGCTGAAGCGCAGCTAGCTGAAACCTATATCGCAACTTCTTCTCCATCCACCTCCCCCCTCCCTTCGTCCGATAGTTGAGTGGAGTTGGTGTGTACCAACTCAAAGCGTTTGTCCGTAGAAATCATTCAATGGGATGATGAGTACAGATAGACTTGGTTCGGGCGATACTGATTCCCGAACTGTCACACTGGACGTACCGGGGATGGACTGTCCCTCCTGTGCGGAGAGGATCGTCAATAGTGTCTCAAAACGGGACGGCATCGTTACGGTCGACCCACAGGTGATGACTGGAACCGTCCACATCGAGTATCTCCCAGAAGTGGTCGAAGCCGACGACCTCATCGAACGTGTGCAGGCTGCTGGCTACGACGTCGAATCACGGGATGACCTCCAGACCGAGCGGTTCGACGTGCCTACTATGGATTGTGCGTCCTGTGCCGGAAAAATCGAAAATGCGCTTGACTCCGTTACAGGGATTCAGGAGCGGGAGACCCTCCCAACAACTGGCACTGTCATCGCAACCTATGACCCTGGACGAACTTCTCATGCCAATCTCGTTAGTGCGATCGAGAGTGCGGGCTACGCTGTCGAAGAGACTGACCCAGACACAGCGAACGAAGACCTCGTGGAAGAAAACCGAGCACGAGATGTCTGGCTGAGTCCTCGTGCACTCAAAACGTGGGTTGGTGGTGGGTTGCTGCTCATCGGCCTCGTACTGGACTTCCTTCTATCCGGATTCAACGTAACACTCATCGCGCCACTCGGCCGCGAGGTCGGCACCGCTGAACTATTCTACTTCGCTGGAGCGCTGGTGAGTGGCGAGCAGATCCTTCGAAACGGATACTATTCTCTCCGCACGCGTTCGCTGGACATCGACCTCCTGATGAGTCTCGGTATTCTCGGCGCGATTATCGCGAGCCTCGTCTTTAGCGAAGCTCTCTATCTCGAAGCTGGGATGCTCGCCGTGCTGTTCAGCGTTGCCGAGTTAATGGAAGAATATGCAATGGATCGCGCTCGCTCCTCGCTTCGTGAGTTGGTGGACCTCTCGCCGACGACTGCAACTGTTCGCAGAGACGGCGAGGAAACGACCATTCCAGTTGAACAACTACGAGTAGGTGACAGGGCCATCGTTCGGCCCGGCGACCGCATCCCTGCTGATGGAACCGTTGTTGAAGGCGAAAGTGCAGTCAATCAGGCTCCAATCACTGGCGAGAGCATTCCCGTTGATAAGACGAACGATGACGAAGTATACGCGGGTACTATCAATAAAGAGGGGTATCTCGAAGTTGAGGTTACCTCTGCGGCCGAAGATAGCACACTTGCCCGAATTATCCAACTTGTCGAGGATGCTCAGCGAGACAAAACCGAACACGAACGGTTCGTCGACCGATTCGCTGGCCAATACACACCGGTTGTCGTCACACTCGCTGTCCTCGTTGCTGCCGTGCCACCACTACTCATCGACAGCACTATCTCGGTTGGTATCGCCGGTCAATCGCTGGTATTCCCTGGCGACTGGGCAACGTGGTTCAAGCACGGGTTAGCGCTTCTCGTCCTTTCGTGTCCGTGCGCATTGGTCATTAGTACCCCCGTCAGTGTCGTCTCCGGGATTACGAGTGCCGCGAAGAATGGCGTACTGATCAAGGGTGGCAGACATCTAGAATCAGTTGGAAAGGTGAAAGCCGTCGCATTCGACAAAACGGGAACACTCACGCACGGCGAACTCTCTGTGACCGACGTTATTCCTAAGAGCGGCGAATCCGAAGAATCCATTCTATCCTTAGCAGCAAGTCTCGAATCGCGGAGTGAACACCCCATCGGGAAAGCGATCGTTGAGAGGGCTAACGAAGCAGACGTCAAGATCGCTGGCGTCTCTACATTCGAGAGTCTGACTGGGAAAGGAATTCAAGCAGAATTGAACGACGAAACATACTTCGCCGGAAAGCCTGCGCTGTTCGAAGAACTAGGTGTTTCGCTTGACACTGCTCGTACTAGGTCCGACGGCGGTGTCACCGTCGAGAGTTCCGTTAGTCAGAGTCCTACTGAGGATAGTAGAAACACGATCGAAGACCTGCAGTCCGAGGGGAAGACCGTGATTCTCGTCGGCACTGAAAGCCAGATTCTGGGTGTGATTGCAGTGGCTGATGAGGTCCGCACGGAGGCGAAACAGGCGGTTGAGCGTCTGCACGAGTTAGGCATTGAACACACCGTGATGCTCACCGGTGATAATGAGCTGACCGCACAAGCGGTCGGTGAGGCAGCAGGAGTCGACGATGTGCGCGCCGAATTGCTACCTGAACAGAAGGCTGGGACGGTGGCCACACTTGACGAGGAATATGGCGGAATGATGATGGTTGGCGATGGAATCAACGATGCGCCAGCACTTGCGACGGCGACAGTTGGAGTTGCAATGGGTGCCGCAGGGACCGATACAGCAGTCGAGTCAGCGGACGTCGCGCTAATGAGTGATGAGCTCTCGAAGCTCCCATATCTCTATGGGCTCTCAGGGAAGGCGAACAGCGTTATCCAACAGAACATTTGGGGAAGCATTGGTGTGAAAGCATTGCTAGCGATAGGTGTCCCCTTTGGTCTAGTAAACGTGGCCGTCGCTGTTGTTGTAGGAGACATGGGAATGAGCCTTGGTGTGACGTCAAACGCGCTTCGGCTAGCAAGGATTGTTCCCGACCGATTTAGGTAACGTCACAATTTTCACTAACATTCTACGCAGAATTTTGTCAGCGTGAGAAACCCTGGTTTCTTGACCGTCAACCAATCTACAGCGGTTGTGCCCTGAGCAGCGAATAGCAATTAGAACGGTTGGTGTTCAAGGATGTACTCCATAATAAGCCGTTCACGAGCGTCAACGAATTCCTCAAATATTATGTCCTTGGCCCCTTCCGGGACGTGGTGGGTCTGTTTGTAGTCCTCTGTTCGGGGGCAGTGTCTAGTCAGACGTTCGTCACCTCCTCGACGGGGTGATTGAGGAGGTCGCGCAGGAGCGTCGCCAACTCCTCGGTGAAGCGGTCGTAGAAACTGGAAGGAACGAGCGTCTGGTCGGTTGCAGCCTCGTAGGCACGGCGATAGCCAGCGATCGAGCGGACTTCGTCGCCGACGACGAAGTCCACGACAGCGTCCACACCAGCATCCTGACATCAATTGATGCAGTCGAGGATTTCCTCGACAGGTGTTTCGTGCTCGATATGGCGGACAGTGTGAGGACTTCTGCGCCACCGCCCGAAGGGAGTCAAAGCCGGGTCTGAAGCGGAGCATAGACCCCGCCGAGGAGAGCGCCATAGACGAGGTGACCGATCAAACTACTCACAGCAATGTTTGGGAATGGTGGGGCCTGCGGAAAACCGACCACGCCTAACCAAACCGGGAGGAGTATCCACGCTAGTGCAACCGTTGTAACGACACCGTACGCTAATCCTAGCCCGACCATTGCGAGGATATTATCGAGATACTGGCGTAGCGGAGTCTGAGAAACGATAGCAGCGAAAACGATCCCGAGCACCGCGCCGTGGAACAAGTGAATGACCCATCCCACCGCCAAGGATGGATCCAGCGTGTACAGTGCTGGGAATGCGCCGGCGATGACTTGTGCACTTCCCATGACCATTTGCAACCCACCGAACCCAATCGTTCCAATAACCCCCGCGATTGCTGCTGCAACCAAGTTCCCACTATCCGCGATGGAACGCGTTTCCGCACTGGATGCTGTCGACATACACTACACGATGTCGAGTGGTAGTAAGTAGATGGTGCGGACGTGCATGGATAACGTCCTTCCGTCGTCATCGCTGCGTCACCGCGCAATGCGAGGGGGCTTTTGACGAGGACGCTCGCTCGTCCGGCATGGATCCGACGAAACAACTGTACGAATCCTAAGCACACGGCTGGCAGCGTGGCTAGATCTGCACAGTCGGGAGAAATATGTTGTCTCGCTCAACTGTAGGGACATGGCATTCCTCGCCACCGATCTCATTGAACTGGTCCCGCTTGACCCCGACAACGAGACCCACGTTGAAGTCTACCGTCAATCACGAAACGAACCTGAGATGCGTGCAACTGGCTCGTACGGTGAATGCGATACACGGTCATAGACACGTGAAAAGATCAACGAGGGACACAGCACCGAGAACCCGAGCGCGCTCTGTGCGATCCATGCCGAGGACACGGTCGTTGGCTGGGCCGTGACGAACCTCCATGACGTGCGTGCTCACGCTGCCTACGTTGGATACTACGTCCTGCCTGATTACTGGGGCAACGGCTACGCAAGCGAGGCGGCGCAACTGCTTGTTGCCTATGCTTTTGACGAACTCAATGCGCACCGCGTCGAGGCGAGCGTTCAGGCGGACAATCCCGCGAGCAAGCGTGTCCTCGAAAAGCTCGGATTTCAGCAAGAGGAACGAAACGCGATGCCTACTACAAGCAAGGCGAGTATAAGGACATCACACTTTGGAGCCTGCTCACCCACGAATTTGAAGAGTAGCCGGAGTTCGTTCTATCTCTCCAATCGCTCTCACTCAATACGTCGGTTCAGGAACCACGGCAGGCAAACCGATCTAGTGACTGCCAGCTACGACTCGGAGGACGCCCCGACCGCGTCAGAGATCGCCTGAAGGTCAGCCTTTCTGAACGTGGAGTCGTCTGCCGTCTCCAGCGACTCCGCGACGCCGACCTGCGCCCGGATGAGTTGGCGCATCCGCGTCGCCGACGGTTGTCCCGACTCGTCGACATCGACCTCGAGCGCCTCACAGATCGCCTGTAGCTCCTCTTCGTGAACGACGCCTCGAACTCCCGTTCGAAGCGACCCGTCGCCGCTCGAATCGTGTTCCGCACCTCGTGAACGGTCAAATTCATGAGTCTCCACTCTCCTGTCGCCACCCTCAATCTTCCTACTCGGTAGCACCGAGCGTTCCAGAAGATGCGAATCGGAGGTGGTTACTGACCATTGCTGAATTCATCCTCTCGATCTAGCACGCCGCTCCCGCCAGAAAGTCGGCAGTTCGTACAAACTCTGCTGAATATAGGGCGCGTATCGATCAGGCTAACCCATTCCTCTCCCGTGGTAGGCATACAGCTGAATCGGTCATGCTGCGAAGTACGCATTATAATTTGTCGACAATAGCGCTGGGCAATTTGCTGATTTCTCCGGGTTTCTGAATCAGTCGAAGTCCACTACAATCTGGTCAAGAGGTAAGGTGCCAATGGACTCTACCGGTGGATCGAATCGATTAACAGCTAGCGGTTGCCCATCCGCTTCGGCCTGATCGAACGCAGTAGTTCCCGCCGTTTGTCCGAGAATCGTGAATGAATCGACCAGATACGGCAGACCATTGGAGGCTAATGACAGCGGTCGATTCATGACGTGGAAGTGCAAGTGAGGAGCGATACTGTTGCCTGAGTTGCCAACCAGTCCCAGAACGTCACCTTGCTCGACGTGATCACCTTCCGCTACGCGAATGCTGCCCGGTTGGAAGTGCGCATACAGCGCGTAGTTCTCACAGCCAAGATCGAGGATTACTGCGTTGCCATCCGCCTTCTCGAGGATGATCTCTTCCGGAAACTCACCCGGAACATTCTCCGGAACGCCGTCGACTACCTTGACCACCGTACCGTCAGCGACCGCGATCGCTTTCTCCCCGTATATAGTGTAACTTTCGAGGTCTTCCCGTGGACCGTCAAAGATGCGATCCTTGGCATCGAGTTGTTCGTAGTCCACTGCATAGCGCTGTGCGAGCCAGATTTGACCATTGACTGGAAGTGTCGCCCGGGTATGACGGACTGCGTCTCCAAATGAATCGGCCGCTATGTAGTTCGAACCTCTCAGAGGAGGCCCAACGGTGACAACATCGCGCAGGTCAACCGTGATTTCTCCCACTGATTCTACGAGCTCTTGCTGATCCGGCGGTGCGGCTTCGGCTTTCAGAGATACCCGATGGATCAGTCTTTCGGGGACATCAGATGATTCATCGACGTTCACATGCAAGAAGACGAGAGCTGTCATTGCCGGGTCGAACGACGCGACAGTATCTCGTCTCCCTGCTGGTTGGAGACGATTGGCCACCTCATCTGCATCAAGCGCATGAATCGCAGCACCAGTATCTGCGTTGATTACTTCAAGCTGCTCTATAGTTACTGGCCCAGTTGTGAAGTTTGTCAACATGAGTTCGTATGCCAGGTACGTCTGCCCGTCAGAGCCAGTGAAGGGAATTGGAGCAGAGAGCACCTCCCCAACTAGCGGAGTGGAATTCTGGGAAATATCCACGACGGCAGAATTTTTCGACGTACTCCGACAAGTGTTTGTGGCGGTAGAGACGGTATTTGTTGCCGGGTTCACCATTGATCCATTGGTCGCTGAGACGTCAACGGACGCTCGTCCTTTACCAAGGGAGTCCGCGCTGACCCCTAATAATCCAAGTGCTGAGCCTTTCAGCATGGTTCGACGATTGAATTTCACGGTACTAATACCTCTCAAGAAGAGATAAACTTATCTAGAAGATATAATACTATTGATGACTCGATCCAGTGCTACCCAACACATGATTTTCGAATGAACCAACTGCTGAGGATCGTCCCGCAACTCCCAGATTCCGACATCCGGTTCCTGCCATGCCTCACAGACGTAGTTGATGATGACTCTCATTACATCCCAGTCGTCCTCAGAGAGCGTTTCTCCGTAGCGCATCGTCTCATAGATGCCCTGAATCAACTCGTCATATACATCGAGTTGCTGCTGTTCGACCGCCGCATTGCCAATTCTGACGGGTGTAGAGTTCCGGTAGCCCGAAAGATGATCGAGTATGTGTTCTTGGTGGTAGTCATGATCGTGCAGCCCATACAGTGGTTGGATATCCGCGGGATCACCCTGTGAACAGTGGCTCATAGGTCGAAATACTGTGTGGCCTCTTCGAGATGACCCAACTCGGCAAACGCTTGCACGGTAAGAGCTGAATCACGAATCCAGTTAAACCGATAATCCCAGTTGCGAACGCCGCCGATGTCTTCGGGGAGTGAGGTCGTCGGTGCAGCACAGATGGCTCCCGTCTCGTGGTGGGTCAGCAGCTTCAGAGCGAGTGCTGAACGAATCGCCAGATCGTGCCACCGACCATCAATCGAACAGATTTCGGACTCCGGGCACTGGTGAATCCAGTCACGCCAGTAGTCGATGACGTCGGCAAGCGTCTCTTGATGGATGGGGTGGTTCTATCGGGATTTCCTGGTCGTGACCGAGTACGAGCCAACGCGTTTCACCCTCCGATAGTGCTACTGAGGTGTGGGCAGCGTGATCCGAGATCGAAAACGGAACCGATCCCGAGAGAAAGACTTCCTTCTCATTACTGGTTGCAACGACGCCATGACGTGCCTCCTCAACGGTGGGTTTCGTTCGCGCGTAATCGAACCGCGGTTCGAACTCGACAGCCATATCGACGTGGCCGCTCTCACAGGTGAGTTTACGGAAAACCGTCGCCTGAGGAACCTGATGAGCTTCGGCAATATCCGGAATGGACATGAAATCGGTGACTGTCGCCTGTCCCGAAGTCGTCTCGAACCGTGTCTCCAAGACGTTCGTCCGGTCGAGATACTCGTGGCTCGCCTCGAAGGGGGTAGCAGGTTGAACGGTGAAGTGACCGCCATCCTCAGCATCTAACAGCCGTGCAAAGAGGCTCGACGATTCGACGTGAGGAAGACAACACCAGTCGACTACACCATCGTGATTGATGAGAGCAACAGTTTCTAAGTTGCCGATGATCCGTGCTCTTCGATAGGTGGATAGTCCATTGTTGAAAATTTGTTAGGATGTTGTCTGAACTACTATTCGTTGGAAACTGCCGCTCCCTCCACTGTTTATGTGTGGTGGTTCAATACGTGATTGATGATTCATCCTCACTCAGTCTCTTCTTGAACGAGCCATGTGACACTCTTCGAGCGACCCCACTGTTCGAGTGTGATTCCGGTCAGTTCGTTCTGGAGTCGTTGTAGGTGTTGGGCTACCGCCTTCGGCGTCTCGTCGATCTCGTCCGCGATATCACGAGCCTTGAGATACGTCGGCTCACAATCTGCTTGTTGGACCAAGTATGCCGGACTACTCGACGTGTGAAATTAGTCATAGAAGGAGATTTCCGCTTCGTTAGCGGAGGAATCCGAGCAGCTTGTAGTCGTGGTCCGGCGTGTACCGACGGAACAGCAGGCTGTTCGAGAGCACCGAGACGCTCGAAAAGGCCATCGCCACCGCGGCCAGGACGGGTTGCAGCAGTCCCAGCGAGGCGAGCGGGATCATCGCCGTGTTGTAGCCGAGCGCCCAGAAGAGGTTCTGTTTGATCTTCTGGAGCGTGCCGTCGGAGATGCGGATAGCCTTCACTACATCGAGCGGGTCGTCGCGCATCAGGGTGACATCGGCAGCCTCGATGGCCACGTCGGTGCCGGAGCCGATGGCGGTGCCCACGTAGGCGGTCGCGAGCGCCGGCGCGTCGTTGACGCCGTCGCCGACCATCATCGCCCTCGTACCGTCGGACTGGATGTCGTCGAGCGCGTCGGATTTGTCCTCTGGCAGGACCCCCGCGCGGACGTTGTCGGGGTCGATGCCGACCTCCTTGGCGACCGCTGCGGCCGTGCGCTCGTTGTCGCCGGTGATCATGTGGACTGCGAGATCGCGTTCATGGAGCGCCGCGACGGCTTCTTTTGCGCTCTCTTTGACCGTATCGGCGTCGGCGACGAGACCCAGTAGGGTATCGCCGCGCGCGACGAGCATCGCGGTCTTGCCCTCGCCTTCGAGCCGTTCGAGTTCCTCGGTGGCGGGCGAGGGGTCGATGTCGTTGTCGCGCATGAGTTTACGGTTGCCAACGAGCACCTCCTCGCCGTCGACCGTCGCACGGACTCCGTGACCGGGCACGTTCTCGAATTCGGTGGGGTCGGTGAGACCGATGCCGCGTTCTTCGGCACCGTCGACGATAGCCTGCGCGAGCGGGTGCTCGCTGCCGGATTCGGCGCTCGCGGCGGCGTGGAGCACCGTCTCCTCGTCAACCGCTGACCGCTCGTCGAGCACCGCACCGCCGTCGGTCGTCGGTTCGCCGCCGTCGGTGGCGGTGTGGCTTCCATCGAGGGGAACGACGTCGGTCAGTTCCATCGCGCCCTCGGTCAGCGTCCCGGTCTTGTCGAAGACGACCGTATCGACATCCTTGGCGCGTTCGAGGACGTCGCCACCCTTGAACAGGACGCCGTTTTTCGCGCCGATAGAGGTACCGACCATCGTCGCCGCCGGCGTCGCCAGCCCGAGCGCACAGGGACAGGCGATCAACACGGCAGAGGCGAAGACGACCACCGCGAACTCGAAGACCGAGACGCCGCCACCGGCGGCCGTCGGCCCACCGGCGACGAGTCCCCACAGCGGGAGCCAGTCGACGAAGCCCGCGAGCGCCGCGGGGAACAGATACCAGACGAGACCCCACAGCAGCGCGTTGGCGATGACGATCGGCACGAAGTACGCCGAGATACGGTCGGCGAGATTCTGAATGTCGGGCTGGCGCGACTGCGCTTCTTTGACCGTCTGGACGATCTGCTGGAGCGCCGTGTCCGCGCCGACCTTGGTGGCTTCGACAGTCAGCACGCCGTTTTCATTGATGGTCGAACCCACTACCTCGTCGCCTTCCTCCTTCTCGACGGGCACGGACTCGCCGGTGACCATCGATTCGTCAACGGCGGACTGTCCGTCGACGACGGTGCCGTCAGTCGGGATCTGCTCGCCCGGGCGGACCTTCATGTGGTCGCCGACATCGACCTCATCGAGCGGGATCTCCTCCTCGTTACCGCCTTCGTCGACGACGGTCGCGGTGTCGGCCTCCATTTCGAGCAATTGCTGGAGGGCTTCACCCGCCTGCCCTTTCGAGCGGGCTTCGAGATAGTTGCCGAGCGTGATGAACACGAGGATCAACGCAGCCGTATCGAAGTACAGACTCCCCGCGAGCACGCCCAGTAGCACGACGACCGAGTAGAGGTAGGCCGTCGAGGAGCCGAGCGCGATGAGCACGTCCATGTTCGCGGTGCGGTTCTTGACGAGCGCTTTGTAGGCGTTCTCGTAGAACGGCCGGCCGAGCACGATTTGGACTGGGGTCGCAAGCAGGAACTCCACCCAGCCGAACTCGATGCCGAAAATCGTCTCGGGGAGCGCCCCACCACCCAGCAGCAGCTTCTCGACCATGAACGCGATCAGCGGCAGCGACAGCACCGCGCCAAAGAGGGTGAGCCGGAGCTGGCGGTGAATCTCGCCCTCGCGGGCGGCGTCGCGCTGGTCCTGTTCGGAATCGCCGCTGCCGTCGTCGCGCACCGGCGAGTAGCCTGCGTCCTCGACCGCCGTGTAGAGCTGCTCTCGGTCGGTTTCTGCGGGGTTGTATTCGACGTTCGCTTCGTCGGTCGCATAGTTGACCTCCGCCGAAATCACGCCCGGGACATCTTCGAGTGCCTCTTGGTTGGTTTCGGCGCAGTTCGAACACGTCATGTCCGTGATGGCGATGGAGGTCGAGGCGCTCACCGCCTCGTAACCGGCGTTGTCGACCGCGGTGTAGATGTCCGCCAGCGACACCTCGTCGGGATCATATTCGACGGTTCCCTCATCGGTCGCATAGTTGACATTTGTCTCGCTCACCCCCGCAAGCCCTTCCACGGATTCCGTTATCGACTGGGAGCATGTCGCACAACTCATGCCCTGTATGTCGAGTTGTGTTTTTCGGTGACTCATCAATAGTACATACGGGGTCCTCATTCAATGCGGTTTTTCTTCTGATATACAGGATTCGGGTCCGTATGAGCTTGTGATTCGAAAGCCAAATTCGAGTACGTCCGATTTAACTCGTTGCCTCCTCTAATCGTTCATATTGCTCTTCGAAGCGGGCCTCACACGATGGACAACAAAACTGATACAGGTCACCGCCGATACGGGTGGCAACACCCTCGCTGGTGACGGTATTGCCGCACTCAGCACACGTCAATGCGAACTCCGTCCCGCCGACGCTAGGTGTCCACTCGGCACCAGTCAGAAGCGTTACACTGTACTCTTCCACGCTTCTCTCGCCGAGAATTTCCGAAAGCCACGCTGGGACATCTCCATCAGGCACCCGTGCATAACAAAAAATATCGTTCTCCGCGGTCGTGAAGGCGTATTCGACCGCCTCGGCATCGAGAAGCGTCTCATGAACGGAGTCGAATTCATCCGCGTGTGCAGTCACTGTCAGGAGAACGGGCACACCCTCGCTGAGTTGTGAGTGATCGACATCGAGCGTAAAGCGTCGGATGATATCCATCTCCTGTAACCGCTTGACACGATCCGAGACGGCCGGTGCCGACAGATCAACCGCCTCGGCGATTTCGCTCCACGGACGACGTGCATCGCTCAGCAACAGTTCGAGGATTTCGAGGTCCGTTTCATCGAGATCGCGCATACCATATTTGATGGCATCGACCAATAAATGTCCTTCCGAATGTTCACTTTGGAGCCAACAGTTTCGGGACCGCCAAATCACCATTATCGAAGCAGAAACCGAAATAAATCGAGCAGACATAGAATCACCTGTATGACGACCACGATCACGGTCAAAGGAATGAGCTGCGAACACTGCGAACAGACCGTCGAAGAGGCACTTCAGAGTGTTTCCGGCGTCTCGGATGCCCGCGCGGATCACGAGGCGGAACGCGCGACAATCGAGGGTGATTCCGACAGTGCCGTCCTCGCCCGAGCGGTCGAAGACGCGGGTTACGAAGCCTCGATGTGAGCACTCCCGCCTACTCCACTCCACAAAAACAAAAGATCGATATAGTGCAGAAAACACACTACTACACACGACCAAATCAATGGCGTACACACTCACCACGACCACCGACGAGCCGTTCGACGACGCAGTGGCCGCGACGACCGATGCGCTCGAAGAGGAGGGGTTCGGCGTCCTCAGTGACATCGACGTTCGTGAGACGCTCGAACAGAAACTCGACATCGACACCCGACAGTACCGCATCCTCGGCGCGTGTAACCCACAGCTCGCTCACGAGGGACTCGACGAAGAACCCGAACTGGGTGCGCTCTTGCCGTGTAACGTCATCGTCTACGAATCCGACGACGGCGTGACCGTGAGCGCGGTCGATCCGGGACAACTCGTCGGCATCACCGACAACCCCGCGCTCGATTCCATCGCCGAGGAGGTCCACGAGCGCTTCGAGCGCGTCCTCGCAACCATCGGCGAGGGAGCGTAACGATGGCCGAGACTCGAACGGACCTCACGACGGTGTTGCTGATCGGTCTCGGAATCCTGATTCTGAGTCCGCTGCTCGTGATGGGGTTCGCAATGCCGATAATGGGCGGGATGTACGGCTACGGTGGGCAGGGAACATTCGGATTCATCGGCTTGCTCGTCCCGCTCGCCGTGCTCCTCGTGGTTCTCGGAGCCGGCTATCTCCTCGTCCGTCGCGTGACCGACCACACCGGCTCGCGTGACGGTGCTCACGAAGAACTCCGTAGCGCCTACGCTCGCGGCGACCTCTCGGACGAGGAGTTCGAAACCCGTCGACAGAAACTCGGCAACGACTGACTCCCTCTCCCCCATGACCCTCGACCTTACACGACGACGATTGCTCGCAGCCGCCGGGAGCGCGTCTCTCGGCGTGCTTGCCGGCTGTTCGTCTTCGTCATCGAACGCCGGCTCGTCCTCGACGACTACTTCGGCAACATCGAACGCCGACCCATCCAGCACGACGGCCGCCTCGCAAACGCCGGCCGTCCCGAAAGACGCCGACCAGCAGCGAACACTCACCGCCACGACCGGCCCGATTTCGCCCAACGGAACCGACCGCTCGAATCCCGCATGGCTCTACGACGGACAGACGCCCGGACCGGAACTGCGGGTCGCCGAGGGTGACGTGCTGCAAGTCGACCTCGAAAACCAGCTTTCCGACCCGACCACCATACACTGGCACGGCATACCGCTCGCCAACCCGATGGACGGCGTGCCGGACGTCACGCAAGCGCCCGTCGACCCCGATAGATCGTTCACCTACACGTTCGAGGCAGCGCCGGCCGGGACGTACTTCTATCACAGTCACGTCGGGCTGCAGCTCGACCGCCACCTTATCGGCCCGCTCATCATCGAGGAGGAGTCGCCACACGTCGCGTTCGACCGCGACATCGTCGTGGTCTTCAACGATTACCTGCGGGGTGCCCCGCAACCAGAATCCGAATGGGCCGCTCAGGGCGGAGGCGGTATGGGTGGTGGAATGGGCGGAGGTATGGGTCGCAATCAGATGGGCGGTGGCATGGGTAACGGGATGAATATGGCCTCGCGGCCGGACTACGCGGGGCTGCTCGCAAACGGCCGCCTTCCCTCAAATCCATCGGAGTTTACCATCAAAAAGAGCGAACGACTCCGAGTCCGATTCATCAATGCCAGCGGGGCGACGACGTTTCACGTCGGTCTCGGTGGCCATCGACTGAACATCACCCATGCCGATGGCCGGCCCGTCGAACCCGTCACGACCGACTCCTTTTCGTTCGGCCCCGGCGAGCGCTACGATGCAGTCGTCGACGCGAACAATTCCGGAGCGTGGGCCATCGAGGCCCGGTCAGTCGATGGCGACGAGCAACCGGCGACCGCGACGCTGCGATACGAGGGTGCGACCGGCACTCCACGCAAACCGTCGTTCGATGGAGGTCAACTCGGCTACGGCGACCTCCAGGCGGTCGAATCCATCGAGGGGCTACAGGGATCGCCCGACCGAACGTTCGACGTCACCCTCTCGGCGGGTCGCGGTCCGGGAACGTGGCTCATCAACGGCCAGCGATTTCCCGACGCGGACCCGTTTGCGGTGAAGGCTGGCGAGCACGTCCGAATACAGATGACCAACCGAAGCCCGGTGGTCCACCCGATGCATCTTCATGGGCACTTCTTCCGCGTCGGCAACGCGCTCAAGGACACGGTAATGGTGCCGGGCCACATGGGCCGAGTCACGATTGACTTCCTCGCGGACAACCCCGGCAAGTGGCTGTTCCACTGTCACAACATCTACCATCTCGACGGCGGTATGGGACGTATCATCGAATACACCGGCTGAACACGAAAACAGGACACTACCTACTATGAGCGAACATTCGACACGTGACGAGGCCGAACGAGGAAACGACCCCGCGACCACCGACACACCGCCGGCCCACCGGGGCGATAGCGGCGGTGACATCGCCCAGACCGACCACTCGGGCCACGAACAGCTGTTTCGCCGGCGCTTCTGGATATCGCTCGTGCTCTCGATTCCGGTCATCGTCTTCAGCGAATTCATCCAGGACGTTTTCAACTACACCGCGCCGGCCTTCCCCGGTAGTGAATGGATAACGCCGGTTCTCTCAGTGGTCGTCTTTGTCTATGGAGGCGTACCGTTCCTCTCGATGGCTCGCACGGAGTTCGAGAACCGAGAGCCGGGCATGATGATGCTCATCTCACTGGCGATCACCGTCGCGTTCGTCTACTCGCTGGCGAGCCTCGTCCTTCCGGGGACGACGCCGTTTTTCTGGGAGCTCGTGACGCTGATCGATATCATGCTGCTGGGCCACTGGATGGAGATGCGCTCGGTCCGGCAGGCCTCGGGCGCACTCGACGAACTCGCAAAGCTCATGCCCGACACCGCGGAGCGCGTCACCGAGGGCGGCGATACCGAGGAAGTTCCGATCGATGAGTTGACCGAGGACGATGTCGTGCTCGTCCGTCCGGGCGCGAGCGTCCCCGCCGACGGCGAGGTCATTGAGGGCGAATCCTCAGTAGATGAATCGATGATTACTGGCGAGTCCCGCGCGGTCGGGAAGGAACCCGGCAACGAGGTCGTCGCTGGGACGGTCAATCAAGATGGCAGCCTTCGGGTGCGGGTGACGACGACAGGCGAGGAGACGACGCTGGCGGGTATCATGCGCCTCGTCGACGAGGCCCAGCAGTCGAAATCCCGGACCCAACTGCTCGCCGACCGGGCGGCAGGCTGGCTGTTCTACGTCGCGCTGGGTGTTGCGGCTCTCACGCTGGTCGGCTGGGTTATCGCGACTGGCTTCGATATCATGGTCCTCGAACGCGTCGTCACCGTCCTCGTCATCGCGTGTCCACACGCGCTGGGGCTGGCGGTCCCGCTTGTGGTCGCCATCAACACCTCGACCGCGGCCCAAAACGGGATGCTCATCCGCGACCGCATCGCCATGGAAGAGTCCCGCAATCTCGATACGGTGATGTTCGACAAGACGGGAACGCTCACGAAAGGCGAACAGGGCGTCGTGGGTGTCGAAACGGCCGACGACTGGAACGAAGAGCGGGCGTTCGGCGTGGCCGCCGCTGTCGAGGGCGACTCCGAGCACATGATCGCCCGCGCCATTCGGAACGCGGCCGACGAGCGCGACGTCGACCGTCCAGGCGTCTCGGAGTTCGAGAACCTCCGCGGACTTGGTGTCCGCGCTACCGTGAATGAGACGACCGTGCATCTCGGCGGCCCGAACCTCCTCAGAAAGTTCGGCATCGAGCGGCCCGAATCCATCACGTCGTTCGCCGAAGAGGCTGGTGCGAACGCACAGACGGTCATCTATCTGGTTCGTGAGGAGACCGACGTGGTCGCCGCGTTCGCGCTCGCGGACGTGATCCGCGAAGAGAGCCACCAGACGATTCGGGCGCTCCACGAGATGGACATCGAGGTGGCGATGATCACCGGTGATTCCGAGGACGTCGCGGCCGCCGTCTCGAAGGAACTCGACATCGATCAGTATTTCGCGGAGGTCCTCCCCGAAGAGAAAGACCGGATGGTCACGGAGTTGCAAGAGGAGGGAAAGATGGTTGCGATGGTCGGCGACGGCGTCAACGACGCGCCCGCGTTGACCCGCGCGGACGTCGGTATCGCCATCGGCTCGGGTACTGACGTCGCCATCGAATCGGGCGACATCATCCTCGTCGAGAACAACCCGCTCGACGTGGTGCGACTCGTGCGCCTCTCGAAGGCGAGTTATCGAAAGATGCAGGAGAATCTCGTGTGGGCGACCGGCTACAACGTCTTCGCGCTCCCGCTGGCCGCGGGGGTACTCGCACCGATTGGTATCCTGCTTTCGCCCGCGGTCGGGGCGGTGCTCATGTCGCTGTCGACGATCATCGTCGCCATCAACGCACGCCGACTCCGTGGGGTAGACCTCTCGTGAGCGAGCGCGGTCAATCCATCTACAATTGGTGGAGCCGTCACGAACGCCTGTTCAGTCGCCTCTACGACGTCGGCTTCCTCGGTCGTAAGACCGAACTCCGCGAGCGGGCGGTGGAGGCGCTCAACCTCGATTCCGGCGAGCGCGTGCTGGAACTCGACTGTGGGCCGGGCAACTCCTTCGACACGCTTCGTACTCGCGTAGGGGGTCGCGGAAATATTGTCGGCGTGGACTACACCCACGGAATGGTAGAGCGCGCCGCTGAACGAGTTCAGAAGGCAGGCTGGAAGAACGTTTACCCAATACGTGGCGATTCAGGCCACCCCGGCGTCGATGACGAGGCATTCGATGCTGTCTATGCCTCGATGACGCTAAGTGCAATGGCGAATCCAGTGGGCGCGCTCGATGCAGCGTATCGAGCACTCCGCCCCGGTGGTCGGATCGTCGTCCTCGACGCACAGCCGTTTCAGGCGTTTCCGTGGACGCTCCTCAACCCCGTAATCGTCCCGCTTTCAAAGTATGCGACGAACTGGTTTCCCGAGGCGAACGTTCCGGAGGCGCTCGACGCTCGATTCGGCGCGACAAGGGTAACTGCGTTCAACGGCGGAACGATTTTCATCGCCGCTGCACGAAAACCGGAACAGAACGACGATCGATAGTGGAATTACCCAACCAATCGGTAATCAAGGACCCGATAGTAACTTTCCTATGAACCAGAGTGATGTTCGCATGCGGGCAGCGACGAGGTTCACCACCGATGTGGGGATCTCTGTGGGAGGACTTCTGTGTCTCCCCTCGTTTCTGCGTGATATTAGCCACGTGCATGTTCTGTGGCCTGCTGTCAGTGTTCTCGGAGCGGTTGCACTCACGGCCGTGGTCTGGCTGACTGTCCATTTCGCCTCACCATCGGTATCCAGAGGGGCTGGCTGGACGGGTATGTTCATCGTATTCGGACAGGCGCTCGACGCTGTTTCGACAGCGGTCGGCGTCGATGTGCTCTCGGTCTCCGAGCAGGTACCGCTTTCACGAGCGGTTTTGGACCTCGCTGCGACGCTTCCCACCGCATCGATAATTGGTGTCGGGTGGCTCTTCGTCGTCATCAAACTGAGTCTCGCAACGGGTCTGGTATGGGTGGTTGCCACCGATACTGAAACGACGCCGCTCGGGACGCGGCTTCTCTTTCTCGTAGCGGGCTTTGCCGGACTCGTTCCCGGAATTCGAAATCTCGTCCTCTACACGATAGCGTGATGATACAACACTTCACCACTGACGATCTCTCCGACTTCGGAGCGACGAGTCGAAGTAACGTCCTTCCCACTCACCACTCTCAAAACTACATATTCTCCCTCTCCAAGTCCCATCCATGAAACGACGTGTATTCCTCACTGGATCCATAGCGGCTCTGGCTTCCCTCGCAGGTTGTAGTGGTGGTCCACTACGTGGCTCGAACGATAGCCCGACAACAGCAAGCAGATCCAGCGATCAACCGACTCGGAAAAATTCAACTGAGACGCCAGACTCACCGATAGGGCTGCCACGAGCTGAGATCACCACTACTGAACCGGAGTCCACAACTATCCCTCAGTGGGAGACTGGAGCCGCTTGCGGTGGTGTGAACGAAATCTCGTTCTATGCGCTCGGCGAGATAGGCAGCACGATTTGGCGTCCGAATACCGTGTGGGTCGATCTCGACCGGAGTGATAGCGCACGGGTTCACTTGGTCGTCCTCGAAGGCGATACCGTTCTCGGGATGACTCGGGCCGAAGCTCCCACCGACAACGGGGCGTTCTCGGATGGGTATCCGATTGTTCTCAGGACCACGCTTTCAGGAGAACACACGATTCGTGTGGTTGCATACCCAGCAACGAAAACGAACGCTCAGTTCAGGCTTGACGAGGCGGCCCCTTATCAGTACGAAGACGAGGTTGTTCGAACCGAGTCGATAGCGGTCGATCTCAGCAGATTCGCCGGACGCACTCCGCCGTCTGAGACCGAGTAAGTAGTTCCCAGTTCGTCGTCCCTACCTGCGTCGGCCGAACAGCCGTCCGGTTTTAGGCTCGAAAATCGAGGAAGCAATCGCTCTGGGTTCGCTGTGGTCATACCGTCACCACATAACTCGTCGCGCGAGCACGTAAATCAGGATCGACACGATGAACGTCCCGATGAGCGACTCCGCCATTGCGATTCCTTTCGAATACCCGAGTGGAATCCAGTCTCCGTAGCCAAGTGTTGTGAATGTGACGACACTGAAGTAGAAGCTCTCTGCGAGAACTGAGAGCAGGTTCCCGAGACCCGTGATCGTCAGGAGATCGAGCGAGCCACCCGTTGCATACGTGAGGACAGCTCCCGAACTTGGCCGCCGCAACCCACCAACCACGGAGAGAGGATAGAGCAGCGTACTGAGAACGATCACCGCGAGTGCAGTATAGACCACGTTCCAGATTCCCTCCCCGTACTGCATCACCCAACGTGCACCTTCGGCTTTCGCCCAGCGGAGGTACTGCCCTCTCGCCCGAACCTGCCGCCGCTGGGTGTCGTGCTGACGAACATAGTAGTCGCTCGCCTGCTGGTTCAGCTTGTTCTCCCGCGAAATAGTTTGCAGGGCGCCGTACGTCCAGATCGCTTTATCCAGCAGATCGACATCTCCATCGGTGACGACTGTCCTGAGCGACGTCCCCTCGGGAACCATCTGTTCGTAGCTACAGACTCCATCGAGGGTCGTCCGGTGGTCGATCCGGCAGTTATCGTGGACGGTACCATAGAAATGAACTCCAGTAAGGTCCGCACCGCGGAGGTCGGTCCGGATCATCGCTGCGTACTCCAAATTCGCCTCCGAGAGGTCAGTTTTGACCAAGAGCGTCTCCTTGAGCGTTGCATCGACGAAGCGCGCCTCGCAGAGCCTTGCCCTCCTAAGAGTCGTGTTGCTAAGGGTGGCATCCGTGAAGTCCGCCTCCGAGAGATCGGCTTCCTCGAAACGTGCGTGCGAAAGATCGGCACCGACGAGCGTCGCGTCAACGAGGGTCGCCTCCGCACCGCTGACGTGTGAGAAATCCGCTCTATCGAGCGTCGCACCATCTATACAAGCGGCGTCGAGAACACTATCCGAGAGATCACAGCCGATACAGTTTGCCCCAGAGAAATCAGCCCGACTACAGTCGATGTTCTGGAGGTTCGCGTTCGTCAGGCAGGCATTCCGGAGTGTACAGTCCGCGAACGAAACATTCGAATCTATCGATGCATTTCGGAGATACGCCCCGTCCAACCGCTCTGGGTAGTCGGTACGAGCCGCGGCGAGCACACTCGGGGGCTTGTTTGCTCGCTCGGCGTGCCAGACACAGCGGCCAGTGTCCTGCCATGACGGCCGCCAGCAACTGTACGCACCGATAGCCTCGGAGTCGCCCTCAAACGAATACCCACAGCGCCCCCCTGGAATGGACGATCCCTCGTCAGTCGAAGTAATCATCATACCACTATTATTCATCACTACTTCCCCAGCCGAACAGCACTTGGTCCATCGCGTATCACGGAGCGATCTTTTTCCGTTTGGGAAGCCGTCTACGAGGCATTTCCGATAATGAATTCATCGATGGCATACCCTGTTTCGGTTAGTCCGAATTCCATGAAAACCACTCATGGAGACCATTCTATTGCCGGAAAAACGGCAATTCGCATACTACTGTCCTGCGTCGAGGGCCTGCTGGGTCGTGTAGACCGTCCTCAGGCCATCGCCCGGCAGCTCTCGGCACACCGGGGCAGGATTTCGGCGCAGGCCTGACAGTGGTCGTGGTCGTGCTGTTCGCACTCCTCGGCGCACGCCTCGCAGGCGTCGGCACAGGCCTCGGCGAGCTGCGAGTTGAACTCTGAATCGCGGGTACACATGCGCGCACACAGCGACGCGAGGTCGGCGACGTCCCGGCAGAGCCGGAGACACCGCGCCATGTCCTCGCTACCGGCACACTCGTCGGCACACCACTCACAGGCCTGCGCGGCGGTGAGACAGCTGTCCAAACACGATTCGGTTTCCTTGTCCAGATTCAGTTGGCTCGATGCCATTGCATACTAACTAACGAGATCCTCCTTTTCTTCGGTGTCGCCTAACAGAATCCCAATGGAGGTGGTTGAGATTCGAACACCGAGCGCAGGAACGAGCGTCGGACGAAAACCGGCACGGACGCTCGCTATCAGGGCGTAACTGCGGCGACGTACGACAACATTCCTTCAACAAACAGGGTTTGGTCTGTACTCCGTCCGTTCCTAGGATGTGGAGGTCCCCGTCGGAGCGTCGAAGCTACTCACACCCCCAGTTGTAGCCGGCGAGCAGGGTGATAAGCGCACCGACGATCACATCGCTCCAGAGGTCGGCGGTCGGTGCGTTCCAGAGGAATGGAGCAACGACCAGCCAGAGACCCAGCAGTACGTTCGTACTCGCAAGCAGCTTGATACTCTGACTCACTGTACTCGATTCCGCTCTACTCGTCGGTTCTGTTACGCTCATACTGCACCCGTGGCTTACTGCTGTTGTTTTTCCGTCCTTTCGCCTAGCAGAGGTCAAAAGCACTCCGTCTCGATTTCACATGGGAGGAAGCGTTCGACCCAGCAAATCGAAGAGCATTCGATACCACAGCGGTGCGACGACCATCCACGCGACTGTGCCGGCCGATGAGTATGTCGAAACGACGGGGCCGCGGGTTTCGAATCGTAACCAGAAACCGAATAAACGATGGGTTCGTATGGTATTCCGATGAGTGAAATACCGATAGCTCCGGTAGCGTCGGCACTCTCGATCGATGCACCACCCGCGGCCACCGGCATCATCAAGACGATTGAACGGGCCTTCGAACCCGCACGCGAGGTGCTGGTACCGATTCTCTCGAACCCGACCGTGCTCGCCGTCTGGGCGATCATCGTCCTGCTCTCGCTCGGCGTGCTCTGGTGGGACCTCCGGGAGAACAACGAGGTCATCGGCTCGATGATGAAGTTCGTCTGGACGCTGACGGTGGCCTACTCGGGACCGCTCGGTCTCGCCGTCTATTGGTACACTGGGAGAACACAGATCGACTACGACTCGCTCTGGAAACGTGGCTTTCGCTCGACCTCGCACTGTTATTCGGGCTGTGGCGCGGGCGAAATCGTCGGCATCACGCTTGCGCAGGGATTGCTGGGGTGGGGACTCGTGGCCGTCGCCGGCGTCACGTTTGCCCTCGCCTATCTCTTCGGGTTCGCGCTCACGATTGGCCCGCTCATGCAGGACGGCGTCGGGTTCAAAGAGGCCGTGACCGACGCCCTCTGGAGCGAGACGCCCTCCATCACGTTGATGGAGATCGCCGCCATCGGCACGGACCTGCTGCTGGCGAGCGAGGCGCTGATAACCGACGTACTCTTTTGGCTGGCACTTGCGTTCTCGCTGTCGATTGGCTTCCTCGTCGCGTGGCCGGTGAACGTCGGTCTCGTGAACTTCGGCGTCAAAGAGGGGATGAGCGACCCCTCACAGATGGACTGAGTTCCGAAACCGAACCGCCTAACCACCC
>NZ_BBMP01000008.1 GCF_000755245.1 Halococcus sediminicola
TCAGCTCTAGGTCATGACTGTGTTGGCTATTGTGTGTTTGGTCAAGATCCATGTGTTAGTTGTGCACTTAGAGTTGTGCGGATCTCCGGCTTCACGTAGATATGCATGTTTACGAGTGTATTTGACTAATGCATGGTCTTATTTACTACTCTTTTTTTTTTTAATGATACGGCGACCACCGAGATCTACACACTGCATATCGTCGGCAGCGTCAGATGTGTATAAGAGACAGTCGATGCAGCACTCGATGCCGGCCCGACGCGCCCGTGCGTAGTCGTCGGCCGAGCGCGAGACCATGTGCATGTGCGGGTCGATGATCTCCATGCCGGCAGTTGTGGGCCGAACAAACTACTATGTACTGATTGTGCTATCGTCAGTTCACACTCCAATCGCTGTCGGGACGGTTGGCGCGCGGGAGTGCCGGAAGGCACGACTCGCGCGAGGGATGAGCGGAGCGAATCGGTTGGGGAGGCATGTGGGCGGTGCGGTTCTCGTTTGAGTCGGGATTCGTCGCATTGGAGCCGGCTGCTGTACTGAGCGTGAGTTCTACTCTTCAAAAATATCCGACCGACAATCACAGCGCTCGATGCCCACATCGCAAAGTAAGTGTGTCTCGGAACCCTTCTCTTAGAGGATGCAGCGACGGAGTTTCGCACCGACAGGGAAACAGGGGAGCGAATTACAGCCGTGCCAGAACGGGAAGCCGAGCACCACGACAGTCAGCGGGTGGTCGGGGTGAGCGCGGGCACGACCGGCGTCTGGCTCGTTGGCGCGCGCGGGAACGTCGCCACGACGGCGATGATCGGCGCGCGTGCCATCGCCCGTGGCGCGGCCGACACGACGGGGATGGTCACCGAGCGCGCGCCGTGTACGGGCCTCGACCTTCCGGGAATCGACTCGCTCGTCTTCGGTGGTCACGACGTCCAGGACGGCAGCGTCGTCGAGACGGCCGAGCGCCTCGCGGAGCGCAATGGTATTCCAGGCCCCACGACGCTAGATGCCGTCCGAGAGGATCTCGCCGCAATCGACGAACGCATCGAGACCGGCACGGCACGCAACTGCGGGCAGGCGGTCACGGAACTCGCCGACGGGGGCACCGACGAATCGCTCTCGCTGCAGGCGATCGTCGGGGACATCCAGGACGATTACGACGCGTTCCGCAAGGAGAACGATCTGGAGCGAGTAGTTATCATCAACGTCGCCTCCTCCGAGCCGCTACCGGCCGATCCCGAGAAGTACGATTCCATCGAGGCCATCGAGCGCGCGCTCGACGAGGACGAGCCGCTGCCGGCGAGTTCGCTGTACGCTTACGCCGCGCTCGCCGACGGGCATCCGTTCGTGAACTTCACGCCGAACGCCGCGAACGCGCTCGGTGGACTGCGCGAGCTGGCCGAGCGCGAGGGCGTTCCGCACATGGGCAAGGACGGCAAGACGGGCGAGACGCTGATGAAGTCCGCGCTCGCGCCGATGTTCGCCGGGCGCAACCTCCGCGTGCGCTCGTGGGAGGGCCACAACATCCTCGGAAACAAAGACGGAAAAGTGCTCGAAGACGATGCGAACAAGGCTGGAAAGTTGGCGAGCAAGGGTGGCGTGCTCGATGGCATCCTCGACGAGGACCTCCACAACCGGGTCCGGATCGACTACACGCCCGCGCTCGGCGACTGGAAGACCGCATGGGACGACATCCGTTTTCGGGGATTCCTCGACACCGACATGAAACTCCAGTTCACCTGGGAAGGCTCCGATTCGGCGCTCGCCGCACCATTGATACTCGATCTCGCGCGATTGCTCGCGTTCGCCGACGAGCGGGGCGAGTCGGGATTGCAGCGCCACCTCGCCTCCTTTTTCAAAGCGCCGCTCGGCGTCGACGAACACGACCTCTCCAAACAGTTCGGGATGCTCGAAGAGTACGTCGAAGCGCACGCCGCACAGCCGAACGCGGTCGGCGCGGAGGGCGACGATGACTGACGGCGACGCGGGGCGGGCGATCGTCCTCGACGTGATCGGGCTCGAACGCGAGCACGTCGAGAGGGGTCTCGCGCCGAACATCGCCGACCTCGTTGACGACGGCGCACGCGCTGACCTCCAGTCGCCGTTTCCAGCTGTGACGCTCCCCGTTCAGAGTACGCTCGCGACGGGCCAGTCGCCCGAAAACCACGGCGACGTGGCCAACGGCGAGTACGACAGGGGGAACGACACGGCGGCGCTCTGGGAGCGCGAGCGCGAGGACAGGAATCGCCTCTGGGAGAGTGCGAGCGAGGCCGGACTCACCACCGGAGTATTCTGTTTTCAGCATCTCATCGGCACGACGGCGGACGTCGCGCTCACGCCCTCGCCCATCGAGGACGAGGACAACAACATCCTTGAGATGAACTGCTGGACGAATCCTGATGATTTCTACGACGAACTCGAAGCCGAGTACGGCCACTTCCCGCTGCACACCTACTGGGGTCCCGGCGCGAACGAGGAGTCGACCGCGTGGATTCTCGACGCCGCCCGCGAGGCCATCGACCGCTACGATCCCGACCTCCTCTGGATCTACATCCCGTATCTCGATTACGCGGGGCTGGCTCACGGGGCGAGCAGCGACGAACTCCACGAGGCGATCGGTGTCGCCGACGAACTCGTCGGCGATTTCCTCGACTTCTTGCGCGAGGACGAGCGCTGGGGCGACACAGTAGTAAACGTCGTCAGCGAGTACGGCTTCAACGACGTCGACACACCCGTGTTCCCGAACCGTGCGCTGCGCGAGGCGGGATTGCTCGCGGTCCAGGATGACGGCGAAGGTGGCGAGGAGATCGACCTGAAGAGTTCGGAAGCGTTCGCGCTGGTCGATCACCAGGTGGCCCACGTCTATGCCGACGAGGACGTCGTCGACGAGGCGCGCGAGGCACTCTCCGGGCTGGATGGCGTCGAGCGGGTACTCGACGAGAAAGGAAAAGAAGAGTACGGCGTCGCCCACCCGAACGCCGGCGAACTCGTCTGCGTCGCCGAGCCGTCGGGCTGGTTCCAGTATTACTGGTGGCACGACGACGCGAACGCGCCGTACTACGCCCGCGACATGGATATCCACGCGAAACCCGGCTTCGACCCCGTCGAGTTGTTCTTCGGCGACGAGGGGCTCGTCTCGCTCGATGCCTCGAAAGTCGGTGGCTCGCACGGCCGTGCCGACGTCGACGGGTTCTACGGGCTGGGCGGTCCGGCTGCCCCCGATTCGGTGCCCGACGACGTTGACGCCCGCGCGGTCGCGCCGACGCTGACCAATCTGCTCGGTGTCGACGTGGCGATGGAATTCGAGCGCGACGCGCTATAAAAAGCGAAATCTACTCTTTGCGCCCGGACAGCAGCCGGGCCGCACCGATCGTCAGCCCCGACAACGCCGCCAGAACGCCGAACCCGGGACCCGAATCGCTGCTCGTCCCGCCCGAGACACCGCTCTCGCCGGTCGTTTGCGCCGCTTCGGTCACCGTCCGTCCGGCCGTTTCCCGTGCAGTCGCCGGCTTTGTGGTAGCGGTCGATTCGCCGATGCCGGTCGTGCCGGGAGTTCCGTTCGCGGCGGCCGTGGCGTTCGTGGTGACTGTGGCATTTCCGGTGGTCGTGGCGTTCGTGGTGGCCGTGGCGTTCGCGGTCGTCGCCGAACCGTTTGGGGCGCTCGCGTCGCCGGTGGCGGTCCCGGTCCCCTGAGATCCTTTCGACGGGACGATGCGGTGGACCGCGCCGGTCGCCTCGTTGCCCGGGTTCGCGGTCGTCAGCACGTAGAGCCGTCCCTCGTTGTCTCGGCCCAGCGCGAGGATGTAGCCGCCGACGAACCCGCTGTCGGTGTTCGCGATGGAGAGCTCCGCGACGTCCCAGAGACCCTCTTCGGCTGGCGTGGCCGCGAGCAGCGAACCCGTCGGGGTTTCGGTCTCCTGTGTCTTGCGGAAATCGCCGAAGACGTACTTTCCAGTGAGGGCCGGAATATCGTCGCGTCCGTAACTGTAGCCGCCGATGGCCGCCGACCCGACACCCTCACCTCCCTCGCTGTGTGGGTACTCGATGACCGGCGGGATGAGGCGCTCGCCGCCGCGGACGTCGGGGGGCAGTTTGCTCGGGCACTCCTCGGGCGGGTTGCGACTGCCCTCCGGCCCGGGTTTGAAACAGTGGGTTCCCTCGCGGACGTTCCAGCCGTAGTTCTTGTCCTTCTCGACGATGTCGATCTCCTCGAAGCCATTCTGGCCGACGTCCGAGGCGAACAGTTCCCCGTCGGAGAATCCCATCCGCCACGGGTTGCGAAAGCCCCACGCGAACTGCTCGTCCAACCCCTCTTTTCCCACGAGTGGGTTGTCGTCGGGAATCCCGTAGGCCTTGTCGCCGTCTCGACCGTCGACGTCGATGCGCAGGATCGATCCCAAGAGGTTCTCGGTGACGTCCTGCCCGTTGCCGCCCTCGTTGTCCTCGTACCAGTCGCTCACGTGACCGAGGTCGGTGTCGTGTGCGCCGCCGCCGTCGCCCATCGCCACGTAGAGGTAGCCGTCGTCGGGCCCGAAGACGATCGCACCGGCGTTGTGCGTGTCGTACGGCGACGGGACTTCGAGCACCGTCCGTTCCGAGTCCACGAGACCGCTCGACCCGTCCTCGCTCGTCTCGAACTCGGCGAGGACTTCCGTGTGCGAGAACTCCTCGGGCGTGCCCTCCCGCGATGGCGCGCTGTAGCGCAGGTAGAACCTCCCGTTCTCCTGATAGTCGGGATGGAACGCCATTCCCAGCAGCCCCATCTCGCCGGTGATCTCGGTCAGTTCGTCGCTCACGTCGATGAACGGCTCCTCGTTCAGACTCCCCGACTCGTGAACGTACACTTGCCCGAGTCGGTCGACGACGAAGTATCGGCCGTTCTCGCCCGGCGGCACGCCGAAATCGAGCGGTGCGGTGAGCGTTCCCTCCGTGAGCGTCTCGATGCGTACCGTGGGTCCGTCGCCGAAGTACGACGAGGACCCGCCCTCCCCATCGTCGCTTTCGGTCGTGGTCGCCGTCTGTGTCTCCTCGCCGAACGAGATCGCGCCGTGCATCGAAGCGCTGTGTGGCTCGCAGACGTACTCGGCCATCGCCTCTTTGGCAGTGAACTCGACGGTCTGGGTCGCGCCCTGCTCGCTCATCACCTCGGTGCGCTCCAGTACCTCGCCATCGCCGTCGAGCAGTGCGAAGTTGTGGCCCTGGCCGTCGATGTTCTTCCAGACGACCCGATAGTCGGTGCCGGCGTCGAGGCGGAGGGTCGGGTTGCTCTCGCCGGCTATCGAGTCGGGTTTCCGACCCTGCCAGCCGGCGATTTCGCCACCGAGGCGGATCGTTTCGGGGTCGGACTGTGCACCGGCGAGACCGACTGCGCCGACGAACGCACCGGTCGCGGCGCTCGCACGGAGGAATCGTCTGCGGGTCGTTGCGTGCCGGTCTGTCGGTGAGTTCGTGGTCATTGCGGTTGTGGGGTCGTCGGTCGTACGCTGCTTGTCGTCTCGCTGCGACGGCGAGTCATGATGGCTCATTGCTCCTCGCCACCCAACAGGCGGGCAGCACCGAGGGCAAGTCCGGCAAGCCCGGCGAGAATCCCGAACCCGGGACCGTCGCCGCTCACGATGCCGCCGCTCTCACCACTGCGCGCCGTGCCGGTGCTGTTGGTCGTCTCGCTCGCCGTTTCGGTCGCCGTCCGCGTCGCGGGCGGCGTCGATGTCGGTTCGGGCGTCGCGGTCGCCGTCGGCGGTCGGGCTGGCGTCTCGGTGCTCGCGGTCTCGCGTGCCTCGGCCTCGGGTGGCCGCAGGCGATGGACCGCGCCGGTCTCGCCCTTGACGCCGAGGTTGTCGGTCGTCAGCGCGTAGAGTTCGCCGTCGTTGTCGCGGGCGACACAGAGGAGGTAGGCACCGAGTTCCCCGTTCTCACCGTTCGCGATCGAAACCTCCTCGACCGACCACGAATCACCTTCGACGGGCGTCGCGGCGAACAGCGAACCGCGCGGTTTGCCGTCCTTGCTGTAGTCGCCGAAGACGTACTTCCCCTGGAGATCGGGGATCGTCGCGTTCTCGTAGATGTAGCCGCCGATGACGGCGACGCCGACGCCCTTCGTCTCGTAGGTGTGTGGATACTGGATGACGGGGTCGATGAGCGGTTCGCCGCCGCGCACGTTCGCCGGCGTGTTGGTGGGACACTGGGAACGGTAGGGGTCTGCGCCCTTGGTGGCGACGAAACACTGCCCGCCCTCGCGAACGTTCCAGCCGTAGTTGCCGCCCTTCCTGACGACATCGATCTCCTCGTACCGGCGCTGGCCGACGTCGGCGGCGATCAGCGTCTCGCCCGAGAAACCGATGCGCCACGGGTTGCGAAAGCCCCATGCGTAGTGTTCGTCGAGACCCGCCTTCCCCACGAGCGGGTTGTCCTCGGGGATCCCGTAGGCCTTGTCGCCGTCTCGACCGTCGACGTCGATGCGCAGGATCGACCCCATCAGGTTCTCCTCGATGTCCTGGCCGTTGCCGCCGAGGTTCGCGCCGTACCAGTCGTTTGGCTGTTTCGAGGATTTGAGCGCGCCGCCGCCGTTGCCGATGCCGATATAGAGGTAGTCGTCGGGACCGAAGACGATCGCGCCGCCGTTGTGTGTGTAGTACGGCGAGGGGATTTCGAGCACCGTCCGTTCGGTGTCGGGCAGCGCTTTCGTACCCTCCTCGTTGATCTCGAACTCCGAGATGACCTGCGTATGGGTGAAGTTCTCGGGCGTTCCGGGGCGCGATTTGGCGCTGTAGTGGACGTAGAATTTACTGTTTTCCTGAAAATTCGGATGGAAGGCCAGCCCGAGCAGGCCGCGCTCGTCGATGGTCTTGATCTCGGGGAGGTTGTCGAAGTCGATGAGCTGATCGCGCACATCGAGGAACACGTCGCCGCCGCTGCCGTCGGCTCCGTACCGACGGATGACGCCGATCTGGTCGATGATGAAAAACTCCCCGCGCTCGCCGGGCGGGACTTCGAGACCGAGCGGGGCGGTGAGATCGCCGTCGACGACGGTGTCGGTTCTGATGGACGGTCCTGTGGGGAAGAATCCTTTCGGCTCGTCGGACTCGTCCTCGGTCGTCGTCTCGGTCTTCGCGCCGCCGTTCGAGAAGGTGATGTCGCCGCGCATCGAGTTGAGGTGGGCCTGACAGACGTACTCGTCCATCGCCTCGGTCGCGGTGAATTCGAGGGTCTGGGTTTCACCTTCGTTCGACATGTACTCGGTGCGCTGGAGGACGGCGTCCTCGCCGTCGAGCAGCGCGACGTTGTGCTGTGCGCCGTCGATGTTCTTCCACGTCAGTCGGTAGGTCGTGCCGATTTCGAGTTCGAGCGTTGGGTTGATGGTGCCCTGGATCCCTGACGGTTCGCGCCCGACCCAGCCGGTCGTCTCGCCGCCGAGACTGATCTCCTGTGGCTGGGATTGGGCCTGTACACCGGTGAAGCTGCCGACGCCAGCGAGACCGGTCACGCCAGCGGCGGCGGTGGCGGCGAGAAAGCGCCGGCGCGAGGGGGCAGCGGGGTCGGTGTCGTGTATTCCATTCGTCATGTATTGATCGAACCACTCCGCGGTTCCGACGGGGCGTTCGTCGGTGGTGGAGACTACGAGAAACCGGGGTCGGTATTCACTTATGGGTTGTGATACACTCAGCAGTGAGCGAAAATCGACCGACAGAACCCAGTGAGTCCTCTCGTCTCGACCCGCGTCAGTCGTGACGGAACGCGCGCTGACCGGTGTGGGCCATCGCGATCCCCGCTTCGTCGGCGGCCGCGATCACGTCATCGTCGTTCACGGAGCCGCCGGGTTGGACGACCGCCTCGATGCCCGCGTCGACGGCCGCCTCGATGCCGTCGGGGAACGGGAAGAAGGCGTCGGAGGCCATCACCGCGCCCGCTGCCGATTTCCCCTCGGCGTGCTCGTCGGCCTTCATCGCCGCGAGTCGTACGGCATCGACCCGCGAGACCTGTCCCATGCCGATGCCTACAGTCTCGGTGCCGTCGGCGAAGACGATGGCGTTCGATTTGACGTGTTTGATGACCTGCCACGCGAAACACATCGTTTCCAACTGCGCGTCGCTCGGTTCGCGTTCGGTGACGATCTCTAGGTCCGCCGGTGTGATCACCTGTTCGTCACGCTCTTGGATCAGTCGTCCGCCGGCGAGCGGTTTTTCGGCGAACTGCGCCGCGTCGGCGTCGAACTCCTCGATGTCGAGCACCCGGAGGTTGTCCTTCTCGCGCAGCACCGCGAGCGCGTCCTCGGTGTAGCCCGGCGCGAGGACGACCTCCTTGAACGACTCGACGATCTGCTCGGCGGTCGCCTCGTCGCACTCGCGGTTCAGCGCGACGATCCCCCCGAAGGCGCTCATCGGGTCGGTAGCGAGCGCATGCTCGTAGGCCGCCGCAAGTGTGTCGGCGGTCGCACAGCCCGCGGGATTGGTGTGCTTTATCACTGCGGCCGCCGGCTCGTCGAATTCTCTGACTAAGCCGAGCGCCCCGTCGGCGTCGTTATAATTGTTGTACGAGAGGTTTTTGGCACCGGGGTTCAGCTGTGGCGCATCGACGACGTTGGCCCCCGTGTCCGCGTCGGTGTAGAGCGCGGCCGACTGGTGTGGGTTCTCGCCATACCTGAGCTCCGCCGCGCGCTCGCTTCCCTGCACGCGCCGGGGCGGGAAATCACCGCGCTCGTCGTCCGTGACCCGTATCTCGCGTTCGTCGCCCTTGTCCTCGATGGTCAGTTTCCCTTCGGCGAACAGCCTGACGGCGCGCGGATAGGCTACGAACTCGGCCTCGTGAAGCACGCGCTCCTTGAGTGACTCTTGATCGTCGTCCGCATAGACGGCGACCGGCTCCTGGGTGACGATCGGGCCGGCGTCGACCTCTTCGGAAACGAGATGGACCGTGCAGCCGGTGACGTCGACGCCGGCATCGAGGACCTGCTCGTGGGCATCCATGCCTGGGAACGCGGGCAGCAGCGACGGATGAACGTTGAACGCTGGCGGCGCGCGCTCGACGAACTCGTCGGTGAGCACGCGCATGTAGCCGTCGAGACAGACCAGTTCGGCGTCGTACTCGGCGAGTCTGTCGAGCAGTCGTCGTTCGTGGGTCGCGCGCGATTCGTTCTCCTCGGGTTCGACGACTTCGGTGGGGATTCCGCGCTCGGCGGCCGCGTCGAGCACCGGCGCGTCGGCGTCGTTCGTCAGAACGACGCTCAGTGCCGCGCCACCGGGCGCGCGGTCGGCGATCCGAACGAGGTTGCGGCCGCGATTGCCCGCCAGTCCCGCGATCGGTGTCATGGCTGAAGGGGATGCGCCGTGCGCAAAGTGCGTTCGGATTCGAGAGCGGTGGCTGCGGGCCATCGTTCGATGAAATTCGCGAGAAATTCGACGCCCCACACGGCGCGAGGGATGAGTGAGCGAATCGGTTAGGGAGGTATGTGGACTGTGCGGTTTTTGTAGCCCCTAAGAGTGGGTTCGGCCACTGACGAACAGCTCTCACTCCGCCGAATCGGCCAGCTCTGCCGCCAGCCCGGTGTAGCCGGCGGGCGTGAGCGCACGTAGCTCCGCACGGGTCGCCTCGTTCACGTCGAGGTCGGCGAACAGCTCGCGGAAATCGTCGAGATCGGTGCGTCGTCCGCGGGTAAGTTCCTTCACCCGCTCGTAGGCGTCGGTGTGACCCTCGCGGCGGAGCACAGTTTGAACCGCTTCGCCGATGACTTCGGGGTTGTCCTCCAACTCCTCGCGCATCACTCGCTCGTTCGGGACGACCTTCGAGAGGCCGGCTTGCGTCTTCCGGTAGCCGATGAGGCTGTGAGCCAGCGCCGCGCCCACGTTCCGCTTGACCGTCGAATCAGAGAGGTCGCGCTGGAGGCGCGAGGTGGTGAGGGTCTCGGCGAGAAAGGAGAGATCGCTATTGGCTTTCGAGAGGTTGCCCTCGCTGTTCTCGAAGTCGATCGGGTTGACCTTGTGCGGCATCGTCGAACTTCCCGTCTCGCCCGCGTCGCTCTCCTGACCGAGATAGCCATCGGAGACGTAGCGCCACATGTCACGGTCGGCGTCGAGCAAGATTGCGTTCGCGCCCCGGAGCGCGTCGAACAGCGCAGCGAGGTCGTCACACGGGTTGATCTGTGTGACGGGTTCGACGTGGACGAGTCCGAGCGAGTTGACGAACTCCTCGGCGAACGCCCGCCAATCGACATCGGGATAGGCGGCGTGGTGAGCGGCGTAGGTCCCGCTCGCGCCGGCGAGCTTGCCCGCGAGATCGCCGGCGGCGCTCGCGATGCGCTCGATCGCTCTCTCCAGCCGGCCGGCATAGACGGCCGTCTCCTTGCCGAACGTCGTCGGCGTCGCCGGCTGGCCGTGCGTGCGCGCCAGCATCGGGGTGTCGCCGTGCTCGCGCGCCATCGCCCCGAACGCTTCCCGAATCACATCGAATTCGGGAACCAGCACTTCCTCGACGGCGGGCTTGAGCAGCAATCGGCGCGCGAGGTTGTTGACATCCTCGCTCGTCAGCCCGAAGTGAACCCACGGCGCGACGTCCGGGTCGGGAAGCCCATCGCGGACGAAATACTCGACGGCCTTCACGTCGTGGTTGGTTGCCGAATGCTCCGCGGTTCCCTCGGTCTCGATGCGCTTGATCCTGGCTGCGTCTTCCTTGGAAAAATCCTCGTAGAGCGCTCTGAGAACCGCTCGGTCGTCGGCATCGATCACGAGCGGGGTGGCGTCGAGGTCGGCGAGCGCGACGAGATACTCGACCTCGACGCGGACGCGAGCGCGCAGCAGGGCCGCCTCGCTCGCGTACTCGACGAGCGGTTCGGTGTAGCGTGCGTACCGGCCATCGAGCGGCGACACGGACGAAAGCGGACCGCGGTCTGTCATGCCTACGACTGACCCGAGTCCGGTGAAATGGGTGTCGAATCGCCAATCGCTCTCACGTG
This sequence comes from Halococcus sediminicola, assembly GCF_000755245.1. NCBI lineage: Archaea > Methanobacteriati > Methanobacteriota > Halobacteria > Halobacteriales > Halococcaceae > Halococcus > Halococcus sediminicola. The sequence goes on from NZ_BBMP01000008.1 coordinate 10,937, forward strand.
TCCGATTCGATTTTGGGTACGATGTCGTTCTTCCGAGTTACCAAATTCAGTCTCGATCAGCAGAGCGATCGTGACCGCGATACCTGACGACGATGATTCCTGCAACCGCGCCCTCATCCTCCCCAACCGATTCGCTCGTCGCTACACTCCTCGCTCATCCCTCGCATAATGTCCGCGCTCGGTGCTCGCTTGGCTCGCACACGAGCGCGAGCGCGCGCCATCGGTGGGAAAACAGCCGTCGCGCCGCGTCAGTCGTCGTATTCTTTCCGGTAGCCTTCGAACTCGGTGAGATGCTCCTCCTCGTCGGCGAGCAGTTCCGTAGCGAGGTCCTCGGTCACGGGGTCGTCGGCTTCCTCGGCGACATCGATGAGTTCGCGGTAGGTCTCGACAGCGCCCTTCTCGGCCTCGATGACGCCGTCGATGACGGCGAGCGTGTCGGTCGGGTCTGCGGGCGGCTGGAGGCTCTCTTGGCCCATCTCCAGTTCGAAGGAACCCTTCGGCTGACCCCCTAACTGAACGATGCGCTCGCCGAGTTCCTCGGCGTGACCGAGTTCCTCTTGGACGTCCGCACTCAGGCTGTCGGCGACCTCCTCGGCGGCGACGCCAGCGAGCGCGATGGCGTCGGTCTGGTAGTTGACCACCGTTTCGAACTCGTCGTTGCGTGCGTCGTGGAGCAGGTCGAGCACCTGCTCGTCACCCTCCATGCTCATGGGTCGCCTTCGACCGCCGCGTTCTTAAGTCCCAGTCTCCCGGAAGAGCGACGCGAGCACGTCGCCGAGCAGTTCGCCCGCGCGCTCGACCTCTGGAAGACGGACGTACTCGCGCTCGGCGTGGGCCACCGGACCGTCCGCGTCGGCGAGGACACCCGGCCCGAATACGACTGTGGGGGCCTCGGGGGCGAAATACGACGCCTCGGTCGCGGCGGTGAACGGACGTGTCTCACACTCAGCATTCCGAAACGCTTCCACTACCGCCGAATCGGACGGTGTCTCGAAGGCCTCCAAGAACGGCGTCTCGCGCTCGGTCAGCGCGAACGACACGGGCGAGTCCAGCCGTTCGCGGAGGTATTCGTCGAGCGCACGCTCGAACTCCATCGCCGTCTCGGGCGGCACGCTCCGCCGGTCGACGACGATGTCGCAGCCGGCGGGCACCCGATTGGTCGCCGTTCCACCCTCGACGACCGTCGGGGTGAGCGTCGGCTCGCCGAGGTCGGGGTGGGCCGCGAGCGTCTCGGAGTGCTCGCCGAATTCGGCGAGCGCTCCGATGACGGGCGCAGCCGATTCGATGGCATTCTCGCCAGTGTGCGGTTCGGCGGCGTGTGCGCTCTCGCCGTCGATCGTCACCGCGCCCTCGAAACGCCCCTTTCCAGCGGTACAGACGTCCAGCCCTGTGGGTTCGCCGACGATGACCGCATCGCCGCGCGCTCCGTCGAGGCCGAGTCCGGGAACGAGCGCCGCCGCCCCCGTCGAGTAGGTCTCCTCGTCCGGCGTCACCGCGAGCGTGAGCCGTCCCCGATCGGGCTCGCAGTCGAGAAACGCCGCCATCATCGCCGCGAGTGGTCCCTTTGCATCGCAGGCCCCCCGGCCGTGGAGTACGTCATCGTCCCGCTCGGCGGGCACGTGCGGCACGACCGTATCGAGATGGGTGTTCAGGACGATGTGCGGCCCGCTGCTGCCGCGCGTCGCCAGCACGCTTCCCCCGTCGTCGACGGTCGGCTCGACGCCGTGTTCGGCGAGTCGGTCGCACAGCAGCGCGCGCATCGGGTCGATGTCCTCGTGTGAGGGAGTCTCGACGGCCGTTTCGAGGAACGCGATCGGATCGAATCCCATCAGTCGCCCGCGGCCTCGTCGGTTTCGACAGTCGGCGACGGCCCTCTCGAAACGCGCCCCGCGAACTCCCGTTCCGTGGGGCCGGCGAGCGTCGCACCGCGGTCGGTAAACCGAACCGCTAACCGGCCGCCCGGCGGATGCACGTCGATGGAGTCGTGCTCGGTGAGATCGAGTTCGCGCGCGACCGCCGCGACTGCCACCGCGCCGGTGCCACACGAGCGCGTCTCGCCCTCGACGCCGCGCTCGTAGGTGCGCTGGTCGAAGCCATCCCCACGAGGACTGGCGAGCGTGACGTTCGCGCCACGCGGGAAGCGGTCGGCGTGGCGTACCGGCGGCGCGAGCGTTGCGAGGTCGGTGGTCGCAACGTCGTCGACGAACGCCACGGCGTGGGGCACGCCCGTATCGACTGCCGTCACGGACAGGTCCCCGACCGACCCCTCGACCAGTGACTCGTCGCCGGCGAGCGGCACGGCTTCGGGCGCGAACGTCGGACTTCCCATCTCGATGGTCACCTCGTCACCGACGGTCGCGCGCCGGGTGCCCGCCTGCGTGTCGACCATCACAGTCTCGGTATCGGTGCGCTCGGCCGCCCACGCCGCCGCACAGCGCGCGCCGTTGCCGCACATCGGCGCGGTCGAGCCGTCGGGCTGGACGAGCGTCATCACCACGCGCGGCGAGGCATAGCCCGTTTCGAGCGCGAGGAAGAGCACGCCGTCGGCCCCCGTCCGCTCGCCGACCGCGAGCCCCGTCTCGCCGTCACAGAACTCGATCGCGAGCCGCCGCCGGTCGGCGACGGGTTCGCTCGCGTCGATGATGAAGAAGTCGTTGCCAGTCCCGTGGTATTTCTCGACGTTCATGATTCGAGCCTCCCGAGGTCCGCAACCGTCTCGCGGCGCACGCACAGTTCGGAATCCGCTCCATCGAGCGCGACGACCGCCGGCCGGGGCCGGGCGTTGTAGGTGTTCGCCATCTCGTAGCCGTACGCGCCGGCGTTGCCGATTCCCAGCAGATTGCCGCGCTCCGGCGCGGGTAGCTCACGGTCGCGCCCGAGCACGTCGCTCGACTCGCAGACTGGCCCGGTGACGGTCGCTGCGACCGTTTCTCGCCCCTCGGCATCCGGCACGAGCGAGCGGATTTCGTGGAAAGCGTCGTAGAGCGCCGGGCGGGCGAGGGTGGTCATCCCGGCATCGACGCCGACCACGGTCGTCTCGGGTGTCGGCTTCACGGTGTTCACACGGGCAAGGAGCACGCCCGCGTCCGCGACGCAATACCGACCCGGCTCGATGCCCAGTCGGGCGTCCGCAGTGAACGCCTCGCGGGTCGCGCGAGCCAAAGCGTGGATATCGAGCGGCGGTTCGGATTCACGATAGGGAACCCCGAACCCGCCGCCGACGCTCACGGCGTCGAGAGCGATGCCCGCATCGGCGATGTCGCCAGCGAGTTCGCTCACCCGCTCGACCAGCGCGCGGTGGGCCGCGAGGTCCTCGGCGTCGAGGATGCCGCTGCCGGCGTGGGCGTGGATTCCCGCGACCGTGAATCCCCTCTCGTCGGCGTCGACGACCGCCTCCCGCGCCCGTCCGGCTGGAATCCCGAACTTCGGGTCGGTGCCCGTCCGCACCTTCGCGTGGTGACCCGCGCCGATAGCGGGATTAACGCGCACATAGACTGTGCCCGACCAGCCGCGCTCTTCGAGCCTGTCGAGCGTGTCGAGCGCGCCGATTGTGATGGTGATCTCGTTGTCGTCGGCATATTCGACCACTCTGTCGAGGTCCCTCGCCGGTGGATTGACGGCCGTGTAGCGCACGTCGGAAAACTCCGCCTCGCCCGCACGGACGACCTCGCCCGCCGAAGCGCATTCGGCCCCGAAACCCGTCTCGGCAATCGTTTCAAGTACCGACTTTCGGGAGTTCGCCTTCACCGCGTAGTCGATATCGGCGTCCGGGAACGCCTCTCGGAGGCGTGCGGCGTTCTCGCGTACGCGCTCGACGTCGACGACGTACAGCGGCGTCTCGTACTCATCGGCGAGGTCGCGCAGGCGCGCAGCCGACCAGTCGCCGAGCCGTCGAACTGGTGGGTTCGTCGCTACGGCAGCACTCGTCATCGAAGCGCCTCCTCGCGCTCGGTCGCCTCCAGCGTTCTGTCCTCGACGGCCGTCGCCACCACCGCCGGCTTGTACGCCCCGCCGTCGAAGAGGTCGTGCTCGCCAATCGAGGACTCGACGAAGCGGGTGAACGCGCGACGCTCCGGTGGCAGATGGCCGTAGACGACCTCCTCATCGACGAGGTCGTAGACCGGAATCCGCGGCGTGAGCAGCGTGTTCTCGCCGACCACCGAGTCGTGGCCGACGACGAACCCCGAGGTAACGCGACAGCCAGCACCCAACGAGACGCCCTCTTCGACGATCACGGGCGTGTTCTCGACGGGTTCGAGCACGCCGCCGATAAGTGTGTTCGCACCCAGTTTGACGTCCGCGCCGACCTGCGCACACGACCCGATCGTGTCACAGGAATCGACGAGTGTGCCGTCGCCGACGTGTGCGCCCGCGTTGACGAAGCTCGGACTCATCATGATCGCGTCGTCGCCGACGTACGCGCCGCGCCGCACGACCGTCCCGTCGGGCGTATTTCTGGTACCGCGCTCGCCGAGCTCACCGGTGGAACGGAGCGGAAGCACGTCGTGATAAGCCACGCCGCCGTACTCTCTCCGTTGGGTTTCGCGCAGACTGAAATTGAGCAGGATGCCCTGCTTGACCCACTCGTTGGCCACCCATCCGTCGCTATCCTGCTCGGCAGCACGCACCTCGCCCGCTTCGAGCGCGTCGAGGAATTCGTCGAGCGTCGCGCGCTCGTCCGTACCGGCGTCGCTCGTCGTCAATCCATCCTCCGAACGCTCCCACAGACTCTCGATATCGGACTGGAGACTCATGCGAGCACCTCCTCGAACTCGTAACGTCCGGGGTCGCGCCCGGCGAGCCAGATCGCCGCATCGAGCGCGCCCGAGGCGAACACTCCTCGACTTTCTGCGCGATGGGTGAACGTGAGCACCTCGTCGTTGCCCGCAAAGAGCACCTCGTGTTCGCCACGGATGCCACCCGCGCGGCGGACGTGAACGCCGATCTCGTCGTCGGCACGTGGCTGGTCACCCTCGCGGCCGTAGGTTCGGTCGTGTTCCCGTTCGCTCGCCGCGTCGATACCGTCGAGCAGCGTCGCCGCCGTCCCGCTCGGTGCGTCACGCTTGCGATTGTGATGAGTTTCGGTCATCTCGATGTCGTAGTCCGAAAGCGTCCCCGTGACGTCGGCGAGTGCCTCGCCAAGCGCGTGGACCCCCTGCGAGAAGTTCGTCGCCCACAGCAGGGGGACCCGCTCGGCGCTCTCGCGGAGCGCCGTGCGTTCGTCTGCGTCGAAGCCCGTGGTTCCGGTGACGAAGCTGACGCCCGCCTCCGCACAGGCCGCGGCGTACTCAGTAGTCGAGGCGGGACCGGTGAAATCGACTACCGCGTCGGGGGTGTGCTCGGCGAGCAGCGTGGGCAGGTCGGCCGCCGCGCGCACCTGCTGGCCGGCGACGCGCTCGTCGTCGGGCGAGCGATTGACCGCGAAACGCACGTCCACATCCTCGCGGTCGGCGGCCGTCTCCACTACTGTCGTTCCCATCGTGCCCGTTGCACCCGTGACGCCGACTGCCGTCACCGTTCGGCCTCCAGTAGCTGCTCGGATTCGAGGTCGTCGAGGATTTCTTGAAGTTCCTCGCGGTGCTCGGCGGAGAGCCGCGAGAGCGGCGTGCGCATGCTGGGGCTCGTATGCCCTCGCATCGACAGCGCCTCCTTCAGCGGGATGGGGTTGGTCTCCCAGAACAGTGCTCGAAAGAGCGGTCCGAGTTCGTGATGGCGCTCGCGTGCAGTTGCGAAATCTCCGTCGAGCGCCGCGTGGACCATCTCGCTCACCCGTCGGGGTTCGACGTTCGCCGCGACGCTGATGGTGCCACGCCCACCGGCCGCGAGTGTCGGCAGCGTGAGCGCGTCCTCGCCCGATAGAACTGCGAACGCCGCCTCGCGCGTGCGCTCTACGAGTTCGCTCAACCGGCCGAGGTCGCTGCTCGCGGACTTGTAGCCGGCGATATTGGGGTGGTCGGCGAGCGCCGCCGCGGTGTCGATCTCGATGCTCCTGCCCGTGCGCCCGGGCACGTTGTAGATCACTTGGGGGAGATCGATGGCGTCGGCGATCGTTCGGTAGTGCTCTTCCATTCCGGCGGGTTCGGGCTTGTTGTAGTACGGCGAAATCAGGAGGAGGGCGTCCGCACCCGCATCCCGCGTGCGCTCGGCGAGAGCGAGTGCCTCACGGGTCGCGTTCGAGCCAGCGCCCGCGATCACGGGGATCGAGACCGTTTCGACTACTGTTTCGACGACCGAAACGTGTTCGTCGTGCGAGAGGGTCGCGCTCTCGCCGGTGGTGCCGACGGGGACCAGCCCGTCGACGCCCGCCCGTTCGAGTCGTCGGGCTTCCGCGCGGAGTCGGTCGAAATCGATGCTGTCGTCCGATGCAAATGGCGTGACCATCGCGGGGAACACGCCGTCGAGGTCGATGTCGTGTGTCATGGTGGGTCGTGTCGCTACTCGGTGGGCTGTGCGCTCGAAAACGGCACGCGACGGGAGCGCTACGCCCGCCGCGCACCACACGCCGGGCGTTTTGTGTCCGCGCGAGCAGGAGTGCCACACCCGAGACTCGCCGTCCGAGCCTGCTGGGGTGTAGCGCCTCGCATACCCGACCCACTGCGCCCGGCACACTTATCGGTTGCGTCGTGTGCGATACCTGCCGGGCGCGACGACTCGTTTCGGTGACGAAACGCTTTAGCGGGCGGTCCGAGGAGTGCCGGCATGTCGAACGTCGTGCACTCGGCCCAGCGCGTCGCGGTGCTGGTCGACTCCCAGAACCTCTATCACACCACGCAAAGCGTGTATTCGCGCAACATCGACTACGCCGAACTCCTCGACGAGGCCGTCGACGGACGTGAACTCACTCGCGCCATCGCGTACGTCATTCAGGCGAACTCACCCGACGAGGACAGTTTCTTCGAGGCGCTCGAGAACATCGGCTTCGAGACCAAGATCAAGGAGATCAAGACCCACGCCGACGGCTCCAAGACGGCCGACTGGGACGTCGGGATGATCCTCGATGCGGTGACGCTCGCGCCCCATCTCGACAGCATCGTCATCTGTACGGGCGACGGCGACTTCTCTCGGCTCTGTTCACACCTGCGCCACGCGGGCGTCCGCGTCGAGGCGATGGCCTTCGGCGAATCGACCTCGGAAGAACTCGTCGGTGCCGCCGACGCCTTCACCGACCTCTCGGAGCGTTCCGAGCGCTTCTTACTCTAAACCGTTCCTTCCGAGGTGCCGATGAGCAACGAGCCGACGGCCATCGCGAGCGCGGCGACGACGGCGAGCGGGACCGGCACCGCGAAACCGAGGGTCGTGGCGGGAAACGCGAACAGAAGGATGATTATCGCCCCGATGATCAAGAGCACGCCGCCCGCACCGATCTGTGTCCGTTCGTCCATGACTGCTCCTGTGACCCACGGGATATAAATGGCTTCGAAAGCCCCGCGCCGGATGGTCGCCCTTTTGCCGGCCACCACCCGAACGGGGACATGAACGACGTCGCACGGCTACGCACGGTCGCCGACTACCAGTTCGGCGCGGGGGCCGGACGGGCACTGTTTCCCGAAAACGGGACGTTCACGGTGCGGCGCTCGCGGACCGGCCGGCCACAGCAGGTCTTCGCCGACGGCGAGCGCCTCGTTTCCTATGGTACTGACGGCCGCTTCACGCTCGGTCTCGCGGGCGGCGAACGACTTCGAACGACACTCGCCGCGCCACGGGGACGGGTCGTCGTCGGCGCGGAGAGCGATCCCTTCGTCAGGGAAGGCAAGAACGCCTTTGCGAAGTTCGTCCGCGAGAGTGATCCGGCCATCAGACCCGGCGACGCGGTCTGTATCGTCGACCCGGACGACGACCTCCTCGGTGTCGGACGGGCAGAACTGTCGGCGACGGCGATGGCGGACTTTTCGACTGGTGTCGCCGTCAAGACGCGCGAGGGAGCCGAAAAATAGAGGTTTCAGGCGAACGTCTTCGAGACCTCGTCGCTGTCCTCGTCGGTATCGATCTTCGCCCACGCCTCGTGGAAGTCCTCCATCCGCACCTCGGTCCGGTCGTCGCGGATGGCGAACATCCCGGCTTCGGTACAGATGGCCTTGATGTCCGCGCCGCTGGCCTCGGCGATGTCCGCCGCGAGCTGCTCGAATTCGACGTCGTCGGCGAGGTTCATCCCGCGCGTGTGGATCTCGAAGATTTTCTCGCGACCCTCGGCGTTCGGCTTGGGCACCTCGATGAGTCGGTCGAACCGGCCGGGACGGAGGATCGCTCTGTCGAGCATATCGAAGCGGTTCGTCGCGGCGATGATGCGGATGTCGCCGCGCTCCTCGAACCCGTCCATCTCCGAGAGGAGCTGCATCATCGTTCGCTGGACCTCGGCGTCGCCGGAGGTCTTCGAGTCCGTTCGCTTGGAGGCGATGGCGTCGATCTCGTCGATGAAGATGACCGCTGGCTCGTGCTCGCGGGCGACCTCGAAGAGGTCGCGGACGAGTTTCGCGCCCTCGCCGATGAACTTGTGAACCAGCTCGGAGCCGGCCATCTTGATGAAGGTCGCATCGGTCTGGTTGGCGACGGCCTTGGCGAGCATCGTCTTGCCCGTGCCCGGTGGACCGTGTAGCAGGACGCCAGAGGGTGGCTCGATGCCCACGTCGGTGAACATCTCCGGCGATTCGAGCGGTAGCTCGACGGTCTCTCGAACCTCGTTCATCTGCTCTTCGAGACCGCCGATGTCCTCGTAATGCACGCCCGGACTCTCCTGAACCTCCATCACGCGCGCTCGGACGTCGGTCTCGTCCGAGAGGTCGGTGACGATTGAGAGGGAGTTGTTCACCGCCACCCGGGAGCCGGGTTCGATCCCCTCGCGGGTCTCGTCGGTGACCTCGGTGAGCGCTTCCTGGTTGTTGCCGTGCTGTTTGATGATGACGCCGTCGTCGGTCATCTCTTGGACGGTGGCGACGAACAGCGGCGACTGCTTGAGCTTCTTGTTCTCGTGGGTGAGCCGCTCGAGTTTCTGTCGGTACTTGTTGTTCTCGGCGTTCGCATCGAGCAGTTTGTCACGCATCTCCTCGTTTTGGCTGTCGAGGATGTCGATGCGGTCTTCGAGCGATGCGATCTTCTCCTGTTGTGAGGCTTCGGTGTCGTATGGTTGGTCGACGTCGTCCACCGTATCGGTCATTGCCCGCGATAGGGCGCACTTTCATAAGAGCGTTCGGGTCGCCACGACCGTCCGGCCCGCGCGATGGCCGCGGCTCAGCGCCCCTCGTAGCGGATCGGCAGCGACTCGACGCCGTAGATGAACGAACTGCGCGTCGGCGAGAGGTCCGCATCCGCGAGCGCCAGCCCGTCGAGCGAGAGGATCTCGGAGAGCGCGACCCGCGCTTCGAGGCGGGCCAGCGGCGCGCCGAGACAGTAGTGGGTGCCGTGGCCGAAGCCGAGATGGCCGGTCGGCGCGCGGTCGACGGCGAACTCGTCGGCGTTCTCGAAGGCGCGCCCGTCGCGGTTCGCCGAGCCGAGCCACGCCACGACGCGGTCGCCCTCTTCGATGGTCGCGTCGCCGAGACTCACGTCGCTGCGCGCGACGCGGGTCATCGCCTGCACGGGTGCCCGATAGCGAAGCACCTCTTCGATGGCCGTGCCGATGGCGTTCTCGTCGCCCGCCAACTCGGAAAGGAGGTCCTGATTGCCGAAACAGCGCACGGCGTTCGTGATGAGGTTCGTCGTGGTGATGTTGCCGGCGATCAGTAACAACATACACATCCCGAGCGCCTCCTCCTGTGGAAGTTTGCTGCCATCGGATAGCTCGGCGGTCGCGATCGTCGAGAGGAGGTCGTCGCGAGGCTCCTCGCGGCGCTGCTGGATGAGATCGAGGAAGTACATCGCCATCTCGCGCTGGCTCTGCTGTTGGCGCTCGGCCGTCTCCTCGTCGCTCGCCGCGGCGACGAGCGAATCGGACCACTCCTTGAACTGCGCGCGGTCCTCGACGGGGACCCCCAGTAGCTCGGCGATGACGATGACCGGGAACGGGTAGGACAGTTCCTCGACGAGGTCCATCTCGCCGTCGTTGGCCGCGAGCGCGTCGTCCATGAGGTCGGCCATGAGTTCGCGCAGGCGTGGCTCCAGCTCGGCGACCGTCCGCGGGCTGAAGGCGTCGTCGACGATCTCCCGGAGGTCGTCGTGGCGCGGCGGATCCTGAAACAGCATCGTGTCGAGGATGAGACCCCCTCCCTCACCCTCGGGTTCGACGAAATCGCTCGCGGTGCGCGGGTTCACCGAGAACGTCTCGTCGTCGCTGATGACTCGTTTGACGTCGGCGTGCCGGAAAACGTCCCACGAGCCGCGTGCAGCGTCGTAGCGGACGGGTGATTCCTCGCGCATCTCGCGGTACCAATCGAACGGTTCGAGCCACGCGTCGGGTTCGGAGAGTGCCTCGGGGAACGCCTGTAATCCCTGCGGGTCTGCGGAACTCATCGCCTGTTAGTAGCTGCCTACTGACTATCAATCTTTCCCGCCGTTCGAACCGTGATTTTCGCCCGATGGCGGCGGAGGGTTTAAATACTGGCATCCCTTACCCATCATTGTCGAAGACTCCGTTGTACCGTCAGTCAACCCACCCATCCGAGCACGCGCTCACCCACCCGATATTGGAAGGCACTACACACATCCGACAGCGAGAACCGAGCGAACAGGACGAACGAGCCACCGAGGACGTCACCACCGACGAGACCGAGCGGGTCTGTCCCGAGTGTGGTGGCCGACTGGTCGAGGATTCGGCCCACGGCGAGACCACCTGCGCGGAGTGCGGGCTGGTCGTCTCCGCCGAGGAAATCGACCACGGTCCCGAGTGGCGCGCGTTCGATAGCGCCGAGCGCGACCGGAAGAAACGCACCGGCGCACCAACCACGAAGATGATGCACGACAAGGGGCTGTCGAGCCAGATCGGCTGGCAGAACAAGGACGCCTACGGCAACGCCCTGAGTTCGCGCAAGCGCCAGCAGATGCAGCGTCTCAGGACGTGGGACGAACGCTTTCGCACCCGCGACTCGAAAGAACGCAACCTCAAGCAGGCACTCGGCGAGATCGAGCGCATGGCCTCCGCACTGGGGGTCCCGAAGGACGTCCGCGAGACCGCCTCGGTCATCTACCGCCGCGCGCTCGCCGAGGACCTGTTGCCTGGGCGCTCCATCGAGGGCGTCGCGACGGCCGCACTCTATGCGGGCATCCGACAGACGGGTCTCCCGCGAAGCGTCGAGGAGGTCGGGGCGGTCGCGCGCGTCGACGAGATGGAGTTCAAGCGCGCCTACCGCTACATCAATCAGGAACTCGACCTCGAAATCGGCCCGCCGAACCCCAAACAGTACGTCTCGCGGTTCGCGTCCGATCTCGACGTGAGCGAGGAGACCGAACGCCGGGCGCGCGAACTGCTCAACGCCGCCGAGGCACAGGCCGTCCATAGCGGCAAGAGTCCCGTCGGGCTGGCCGGTGCGGCGCTCTACGCCGCCGGCATCCTCACTAACCGCAAACTCACCCAAGACGACGTCAGCGAGGTCGCCGAAGTCAGCAACGTCACCATCAGAAACCGCTACCACGAACTGATGGAGGTCGCCGAGGACACCGACGCCAACGGCCCGTCCGCGGCGGCCGCCTAGAGCCACACGCGGTCGACAGCAACCGTTTAGTGGTTCCGAAGCAAGGTTCGAGTATGCCGAGCGCGAAGGCCGAGGACTACCTCAAGGCGATCTATCAGCTCCGGGAGGGCGAGGAGCCGGTCGCCACCTCGACCGTCGCCGAGGCGCTCGACGTCACGGCTCCGACCGTCACGGCGACGATGAAGCGCCTCGAAGGGCACGGTCTCGTCGAACGCGAGGAGTACAAAGGTGTGCGTCTCACCGAGGAGGGCGAACTGGTCGCGCTCGAAACCATCCGCCACCACCGCCTGCTCGAACTGTTCCTCGCCGAGCATCTGAACTACGACTGGGCCGAAGTCCACGACGAGGCCGATAGGTTGGAACACCACATCAGCGAGCGCCTCGAAACCGAACTCGCCGCGACCCTCGGCGACCCGAGCGCCGACCCCCACGGAGCGCCGATTCCGAACGAGAAGTTGGAACCGACCGAAGCCGACGACGAGCCGCTCACCGAATACGAGGAAGGCGAGACGCTGGTCGTCACGCAGGTCGCCGACAGCGACCCCGACGTGCTCTCGTATCTCGCCGACGCCGGTATCCGGCCCGGCACCCGCCTCACGATCCGCGAGATCGCGCCGTTCGGGATGCTCACCGTCGCACCCGAAGAGCACGACGAAACCGTCTCGTTACCGGCCGAAATCGCCGCCGAGGTTCGTGTGCAAGCGGGCGAGCGCCCGGAAGACGAACCGGCGACCGCCGACTGATTCCCGCTGAACTCGGGGACTCCGTGACGACAGTTTTAATTGCCACTCGGTGAAATCACTCGGTAATGAAACGGCGAGGGTTCCTCCAGCGGACGAGCGCCGGGGTCGCTGGAGTGGCGCTGCTCGCGGGCTGTACGGGCACCGATAGCGGGAACGATGGCTCCGGAGCCGGCGGTTCTGGAACCACCGACGGGTCGGCAAGCGATAGCACGGCGACCACCGGAACTCCGTCGCCGAGCGGCACGTTGCGGGTCGCCACCTACTCGTCGTTCACGGGCGAGGGGACGGCCGGAAACTGGCTCAAAGCCGCCTTCGAACGGGAGTTTTCGGGAACGACCGTCGAGTTCGTCACCCCCGAAAACGGCGTCAACCAGTACGTCCAGCGCGCCGCGCAGGGCGCACCGATCGACGCCGACCTCTATGTGGGCTTGAACACGGCCGAACTCGTTCGCGCGCGGAAGACGCTCGACGAACCGCTCTTCCGGTCGGTCGGAAAGCGTCTCGACGGTGCCGAGAGGGTCAAAGAGGCGCTGCGCATCGACCCGCAGGAGCGTGCCGTGCCCTACGACACGGGCTACATCTCGCTGGTCTATGACGAAAACGCGGTCGAGGGGCCGAAAACGTTCGATTCGCTCCTCGAATCGCGCTACGAGAACAAACTCATCACCGAAAACGCCCAACAATCGGACCCCGGGCGCGCATTCTTGCTCTGGTCGATCATCACGCAGGGCGAGAAGCACTACCTCGACTACTGGAAGCAACTGCTCGACAACGGCGTCAAGGTGCTCACGGACTGGGAGCCGGCCTATCAGGCGTACTCGAACGGCGAGGCCCCGATGGTCGTCTCGTACTCGACCGATCAGGTGTACTACCACGGCCCGGACGTCGACATGGCGAAACATCGGATCGGCTTCCTCAACGGGCAGGGCTACGCCAACCCTGAGACGATGGCGCTCTTTGCCGACGCCGAGAACCCACGGCTCGCCCGGCGGTTCATGGAGTTCGTGCTCACCGAGAAAGCCCAGTCGAAGATCGCCGTCAAGAACGTGCAGTTTCCCGCTGTGCGGGGTGTCACGCCAAGCGAGGAGTTCGCGAAGTACGCCAAGGAACCACCCGAGGCGGTCACGCACTCCTACGACGAACTCGCGGGCAACGTCGAGACGTGGGTCGAGGAATGGTCGCGGCTGGTCGCAAGCGCGTGAACACCCGGCGCTGGGCTGAACGGCTCGTTTTGCCGGCTGCGTTCGCACTGACTGTGGGGGTGCTGGCGGTCGTCTTCTACTATCCCGTTTTGAGCGTGCTGCGCGAGGCGGTCGTCCGGGCCGGTTCGCTGACGGCCGCCCCGCTGCTCGACGTTCTGGGTGATCCCTTCTACATTGGCGCTGCCCACTCGCTGTTCACCGCGCCGCTTTCGGTGCCGGCCGGCGTGAGCGAGTGGATTCGAGCCGGATTCCCATCCGTCGGGTTCGGCTTGTTCGGGTTCACCGCCTATCAGGCATTCCTCTCGACGCTGGCGAGCGTTCTCATCGGGTTGCCGGGCGCGTACCTGCTCGCGCGCTTCGAGTTCCGCGGCCGACAGACGCTGCGCTCGCTAACCATTCTCCCCTTCGTGCTGCCGTCCATCATGGTCGCGGTCGGCTTCCTCGCCATGTTCGGCCAGAACGGCCTGCTCAACGATGTCCTTGGAGCGCTCGGTCTCGGGCAGGTGAACGTGCTGTTCACGCTCGAAATCATCGTGCTCGCCCACGCCTTCTACAACGCGCCGCTCGTGACGCGGCTGGTGACGACTGCGTGGGAGAGCGTCGATGCCCGGCGCGTCGAGACCGCCCGCGCGCTCGGTGCCGGTCCGTTCCGTGCGTTTCGTGACGTGGTAGTTCCCCACCTCGTTCCCGCGCTGCTGACCGCCGCACTGCTCACGTTCATCTTTACTTTTCTGTCCTTCCCCATCGTGCTGGCCCTTGGGGGACTTCGGCTTGCGACCGTCGAGGTCTGGCTCTACGCCCGCGTACAGGACCTCGAACTCGCCGAGGCTGCGACCCTCGGGACCATCGAGACGGTGCTGTCGCTCGCGCTCACCTACCTGTATCTCCGCTACGAGGCCCGACAGACGGCCGCGAGCAGCGCCATCGCACTCGCGCGCCGACCGCTCTCGCTGGGCTGGGCCACCCTCCGCGACCCGGTTCGGCTGGGTCTCGCACTCTACGGAGTCGGGGTGCTCGTGCTGTTCGTCGGCCCGCTTGCGAGCATGGTCATCGAGAGCGTCACCGGTCCCGGCGGGTTGACGAGTGCGTACTACGAGTTCCTCCTCAACCAGCAGGCGACGACGGCCGCCGGCACGACGAAACCCCTGCCGGCGATCGTGAACTCGCTCGCCTTCGGCGTCGGAACCCTCGTGCTCGCGGTGCCGATGGGCGTCGTCGTCTCGGTGATGGCGGCACGGGGCGGAACTGGCTCGCGGGTGGCCGAGACGCTGATGAGCGCGCCGCTCGCCGTCAGCGGCGTCGTCGTCGGGCTGGGACTGCTCCAGACGCTCGTCTTCGGCACCACGATACTGGGCTATCGGTTCACCGCCGGCGGCGCGCTCGCCATCGTGCTAGCCCACGCGGTCGCGGCCTACCCGTTCGTGACGCGAAACGTCGCCCCGGCGCTCTCCAGTGTCGATTCCCAGCTCGTGGACTCGGCGCGCTCGCTCGGTGCGAGCCGGTTCCGTGCCCTGCTCGATATCGAACTCCCCCTCGTGTGGACGGCGGTGCTCGCCGGCGGTGCGTTCGCCTTCGCCATCTCGATCGGCGAGTTCGACACGACGGTCTTACTCGCCGAGGGCGTCGAGAGCTACACGATGCCGGTCGCGCTCGAACGGTATATCGGGAATCGCTCGCTCGGGCCGAGCCTCGGCCCGGCGACCGCGATGGGCACAGTTCTCTTGCTGGTGACGGCCGCGAGCTTTCTGGTCATCGAGCGCCTCGGCGGGCGGTGGGAGCCGTGACCGACACCGGAACCACAGCACCGTCCGGCGTCGAACTCGAAAATATTACTGTGGAATTCGGCGGCGTCACCGCGCTCGACGACGTCTCGATAGCGGTCGCCGAGGGCGAGTTCTTCACGCTCGTCGGTCCCTCTGGCTGTGGGAAGACCACCACGCTCCGAGCCGTCGCTGGCTTCGAGACGCCGACCGCCGGCGAGATCCACATCGACGGCGAGCGAGTCACGGACCTCGCGCCCGAACAGCGCGACGTCGGCGTCGTCTTCCAACACTACGCCCTGTTCCCTCACATGACCGTCCGCGAGAACGTCGCCTACGGGCTTCGCTTCCGCGACTCACCCGACAATCTCTCGAACCGTGAACGGGTCGACGAACTGCTCGCGCTGGTCGATATGGAGGGGATGGGCGAGCGCGAGCCGACACAACTTTCGGGTGGTCAACAGCAACGCATCGCGCTCGCGCGGGCGCTGGCTCCCGGTCCCGATGTCCTCCTGCTCGACGAACCGCTGTCGGCGCTCGACGCACGCCTCCGCGAACGCCTCCGAGTGACCATCCGTGAGATCCAGCAGGAACTGGAAATCACGACGATCTACGTCACCCACGACCAGAGCGAGGCGCTCGCCATCAGCGACCGTGTTGCCGTCGTCGACGATGGAACCATCGAACAGGTCGCCACCCCCGAAACCGTCTATCGAAACCCGAGTTCCCGGTTTGTCGCGGCGTTCGTTGGCGAGAACAACCTCCTCGATGGCGAGGTGACGTCGGCGACCCCACCGCGTGCGACTGTCGAGGGCGTCGCCATCGCGCTTCCCGAAACGGCGTCGCTCGCCGTCGGCCAGTCGGTGACGCTCTGTGTGCGCCCCGAGGTGATTGCCTTCGGCGAGGAAAACGACGATTCTCGACCGACGAATGAATCGCACGAAAGCGGGACGACGCTGACGGCAACCGTCGAACACCGCGAGTTCCTCGGCGACGCCTACCGGGCACACTGCTCGTGGAACGGCCAGTCGCTACTGGTCAAAACCGATGGTCGCGACCCACCCGACGGCACCGTTCGGTTGCGTATCGACGCGGCGGACGTCCACCTGCTCGCGAGCGAAGTGCACTGACTCTCGAACTCACTCCCGCCGAGTGCGTTCGAGATCCTCGCGCGTGTCGATGTCCGTGACTGTCCCCGCGTCGTCGGTTTCGAGCAGCGCACCGTCGCTGTCGAGGAGGATTCTCCGCCCGCCGACGTCGCCATCGACCGAGCGGAGCGCGTCGAAATGTCTCGCCCCGAATAGGACAGGGTTGCCGCGCTGGCCCTCGAAAACGGGAGCCACGGCGTCGGCCACGCCCCCCTGAAAGGTACCGACGAGCAGGTCGACGGTCGCGCTGTCGACGAACGGCATGTCGCCGGGAAGGAAGACTGCCGCGTCCACACCGCTCCCGGCGGCCGCACGCGCACCGCGCTCGACCGATGTCGACAATCCCCGTTCGTAGGCATCGTTCTCGACGAACTCGACGTCGAGGTCGGCGAGCGCGTCGCGGACGGCGCTCGACTGGTGGCCGAGCACGGCGACGATGCCCGACACTCGTGAGTCACGCAGCGTGCGGGCGGCGCGCCGGACGAGCGGCGCGCCGTCGATCTCGGCGAGGAGTTTGTTTCGCTCGCCGAAGCGCGTGCTCCCGCCCGCCGCGAGCAACACGCCGAGCACAGTCGAATCGCATCCCGAGCGCTCCGAAAGCGCCTCCCTGACTGTACTTTCGTCGATGTGGCGCAACGCCTCGCTCATTCGAGCACCCGATAGGGAACGACTTTCACCGACTCACCGGCGTCGAGCGAGTGCTCGGCGAGGACGATACCATCGGCCGTCGTGACGCGCGTGTTCGCGGAGACGAGACCGGGCGCGAACCGTTCGTCGTAGATCCGGAGCGCCGACTCGGCGTGACCCAGCGGAACGGCCACATCGTCGTCGAGGACGACCGGCACCGCGTATTCGAGGCCGTCGTCAGGGAGTTCGACGCGGTGGGAGAGCGCTGCGGCGATGGAGGGAAGCCGCTGCTCGCCGGTGAAGAACGGACGGGCGACGAGCACGGCGGCGGTGTGAGCCGCGAGGGGCTTGCCCGGAAAGCCGATGGCGAGCGCGCCGTCGACGACCGCCGCCATTACGGGTCGCCCGGGGCGGAGGCGCACGCTCTCGAAGAGGGGGTCGTGTGCGCCGAGCACCGTGGCGACGTGGTCGGCGCTGCCGACGCTCGTGCCGCCGGTCGTGAGCACTACGTCGTAGTCCTCGGCGGCGCTCTCGATGGCGTGGCGCACAGTCTCGGAATCGTCGGGCACGCTTTCGAGGACGGTCGGCTCGTGGCCCCACTCCCGGACGAGTCCGGCCAGAAACGCCGAATCGCGATCGGGCTGGCGACCCTCGTGAATCTCGGTGCCGGTCGCCACGATAGCCACCGAAAACCGCTCGTGGACGTTTACCTGATCGATGCCGACGTCGCACAACAGCGCCGCGTGCCGAGGCGCGAGTCGCGTCCCGGCCTCGAACAGCACCTCGCCCGCCCGTGCCGTGCCGCCACGCGGCGAGACGTTCGTTCCCGGCGCGAGTTCCGGTCCCGACACGTGATCGTTCTCCACGGTGGCGTCCTCGCGTTTCAGCACCGCATCGGTCCGGGCGGGCAGCGGTGCACCGGTGGCGATCCGCGCGGCCTCGCCGGCATCGAGTTCGGGGGGAGCGTCCTCGGGAAACACTTCACGGACCACCGCCGGCGATTCGTCGTCGGTTGCGACGGCGAAGCCGTCCATCGTCGCGTAGTCGTGCGGCGGTACGTCCTCGGGCGCGCGCACGTCCGTGGCGAGCGTGCGCCCGGCGAGCGCGTCGATGATCACGTCCTCGGTCGAAAGTGCATCGAGCGCCGCCGTGCGGCGGACGAGCAGCCGCTCGACCGCATCCGTGCGGGTGAGCGATTCCATTCGGCTCATATCGGGGACGGGGCGAGCACGACCATATCGCTTCGCCCTCCGGTGTGCTGATCGAGGCGATTATCGACCGACAGTATATCAACGGGCCCACTCGAAACGCGCTCGATGGTCGGAGGGACGGCTCTCGCGGTGTCTGTCGACGGCGAGACGTCGCCGGTACTCGTCGTCGGGCTGGCGGTTGCTCTCGTGATGGTTCACCTCGGTGCCGGTCGGGTGGGACTGACCGGGCGGATTCCGCGGAGCGGCTGGCTCTCCTTCGCCGGCGGGACGTCCATCGCGTACGTGTTCGTCCACCTCCTGCCGGAACTCGAAGCCGGCGGCCGGGAGATAGCACCGGTCCGCGAGGCCCTTCCGTCGTTTCTCGAATACCACGTCTATCTCGTCGCCCTCGTCGGCTTCGTCGTCTTCTATGGGTTGGAGCGGTTCGTCACGCGGGCACGAGCGGGCGACGAGACAGCGCCCGACGGCGTATCGGGCGATGGCGTGTTCTGGATTCACGTCGGCTCGTTCGCCCTCTACAACGCGCTCGTGGGCTACTCGCTCTACGAGCGCGAGACCGCTCTGGCGGCGGTCCTGTTCGCGGTTGCGATGGGGTTTCACTTCGTCGTGAACGACGCCGGGTTCCGTCGGGACGACGAGGCACGATACCATCGAATCGGGCGGTGGGTGCTCGCCGGTGCCGTCCTCGGCGGAGCGCTGGTCGGGACCGTCGTCAGCGTCGACCGGGCGCTGCTCGCCGTCGTCAATGCATTTCTCGGTGGTGGCGTCATTCTGAACGTCATCAAGGAAGAACTCCCCGAGGAACGCGAGAGCCGTTTCGTGGCGTTCGCCGCCGGAGCAGCGGTCTACGCCGCTGTCCTCCTCGTCGTCTGATGGCTCCCAATCGAATCCCTTGATGGGCTAGCACCATCGCCACCGTCATCGGCACTCGGCCAGCGTGTCGGGAGAGTTTTGCCGAACCGGTGTGAACGACGGGTATGCCCAACGCCTGCATCGTCCGGGGGGAAATTCCGGCCGACGAGTTCGCGCTGTACGAAGCACTCAGTTCGCTCCCCGACGTCGAGTTCGAGGTCGAGCGCATCGTCCAGAGCGGCGACGAGGCGGCCATGCCACTGATGTGGATCCGCAACGCCCCGGCCGACGCCGTCGAGGAAGCCTTCGGGCGGGATCCGAGCGTCGAGGAACTCGAACTGCTGTCGGCATTCGACGACGAACAGCTCTACCGCATGCAGTGGGTCTCCGAGGTCGAGATGGTGCTCCAGATGCTGACGAACTCCGAGGCGACCATCACCGACGCCTACGGGACGGACGGCCGGTGGTACCTCCGCGTGCTCTACCCCGACCGCGACTCGCTCTCGAAGACGGTTCGGTTCGCCGAGGACAACGGGCTGACCTTCGAGGTGCGAGCCATCCGGCAACTCGAAGGCGAACCCGCCGGTCGCTACGGTCTCACCGAAGCCCAGTTCGAGGCGCTCGAAACCGCGCTCGAAGCGGGCTACTACGAGGTTCCCCGTCGGACCGACCAAAGCGACCTCGCCGACAGACTGGAGATCTCCCATCAGGCGCTCTCCGAACGGCTGCGCCGGGCGACCGGCGCGCTCGTCGAGGACGCGCTGCTGGTCGGTGCGGTCGAGACGCGCCGCGACGACTCCTGACGCAAGCGACAGAATATAACTGCTCGCCGCCGAAGTGGGTAGAAATGAGTTCGTCAGGTGCCGAACAGCCGACCGACACGCGCGAGGAGATCATGGAAGCGACCTATCGCGCGCTCTGCAAGCACGGCTACGCCAACCTGACGATGCAGGCCATCGCCGACGAGTTCGAGAAGACCAAGGCCGTCTTGCACTACCACTACGACACGAAAGACCAACTGCTCGCGGCCTTCCTCGAACACCTCCTCGATCGGTTCACGGGTCGGCTCGACGTCGACGACGACGATCCGGACGCACGCCTCGACGCGCTCATCGACGAACTCCTCCTCGGTCTCGGCGATGGAAGCGAGGAGAACCGCGAGTTCCACACGGCGTTGCTCGAACTGCGCGCACAGGCTCCGCACAATGCCGCCTTCCGCGAACAGCTCACGGCGAACCACGACCTCCTCCGGGAGCTTCTCACGACCGTCATCGACGATGGCATCGAGCAGGACGTCTTCCACGAGGTCGACGCCGAGCGGATGGCGGTGCTGATTCTGGCGACGATGCTCGGCGGGCGCGTCCACCACATCACCCTCGACCGCGAGGAGGCGGCCCTCGACGTGCGCGACGCCCTCGAAGCCGAAGTCCTCACAAATCTCCGAAAGGACTGAAATTCCGGCTCTCAGCGCCGGAGACGGCGCGCCGCCAGCCCACCGATACCGGCGAGCGCGGCGAGCACGCCAAAGCCCGCCCCGTCGCCACTCGTTTCGGTTCCGCCCGTTTCGCTCGATGCTGCGGTCCCGTTTGCGCCACCCGATTCGTTCGCGGTGGCTTCCGGCGCGGTCGCCGCGCCGCTCGTCGTCGTTTCGCCCGTGGCAGTCGTCCCGGTCGCGTCATCGTTCGCTGTGGCCGCTTCGGTCCGTGGCCCGGTCATCGCCGTGGCCTCGGTGGCGGTCGCGTTCGTTGTCCCGGCGGTTGCCGTTCCCGTTGTCCCCGTGGCGGTGATGCGGTTCACCGACCCGCCGAGGTCGCCGGCGGAGGTCAGGGCGTACAGTTCGCCGTCGGCGTCGCGGGCGATGGCGATGAGGTAGCCCTCGACCACACCGCCCTCCGCGCCCTCAACCTGTAACTGCTCGAACTCCCACAGTCCCTTCCTGGTGGGGGTGGCCGCGAACAGCGATGCGCGCGGTTCGCCCTCTTTGCTGTAGTCGCCGAAGACGAACTTCCCGTCGAGGGCGTCGATCGAGCCGTCGTAGAGATAGCCGCCGATGACCGAGATGCCGATGGTCTCGCCGTCGCGGGCGTGGGGATACTCGACGACCGGCTCTCTGAGCGGTTCGCCGCCGCGCACGTCCGTCGGGGTTCGACTCGGACAGTTCTTCGGCATGTCGCTCAGGCTCTCGGTCCCGTAACAATGGGTGCCCTCGCGGACGTTCCAGCCGTAGTTGCCGCCCTTCACCACGCGGTCGATTTCCTCGTAGCGGTTCTGGCCGACGTCGGCGACGTAGAGTTCCCCGTCGGAGAATCCCATCCGCCACGGATTGCGAAAGCCCCACGCGTAGTGTTCGTCCAACCCCTCCTTCCCTACCAGGGGATTGTCGTCGGGGATGCCGTAGGCCTTGTCGCCGTCGCGGCTATCGACGTCGATGCGCAGGATCGATCCCAAGAGGTTCTCGGTGACGTCCTGCCCGTTGCCGCCACGATTGCGCTCGTACCAGTCGTCGGCGTGGCCCGCCCCTGCATCCCGTGGTCCGCCGCCGTCGCCGTAGGAGGCGTAGAGATACCCATCCGGCCCGAACGCGACCGCGCCGCCGTTGTGGACCTTCCGGGGTTCGTCTACTTCGAGCAAGATCCGCTCGGAGTCGGGCCGTGCGCTCGTTCCGTCCGGGGTCGCCTCGAACTCGGCGAGAATCTCGGTGTGTGAGAACTCGTCGGGGGCGTCGTCGGCGAGCGGGGCGCTGTAGCGCACGTAGAACCTGCGATTTTTGGCGAAGTTCGGATGGGGCGCGAGACCGAGCAGGCCGCGCTCGCCGGTGAGTTCGGCGAGGCGGTCGCGTACGTCGAGGAACGGTTCCTCGCGGAGTTCCGTTCCCTCGTTGAGATAGGCGACGCCGGGGAGGTCGACCACGACTCGTCGGTTCTCACCCGGAAGGAGTGCCATATCCGTCGGCACTTCGAATCCGCCCACGACCCGTTCGAGACCGATCGTCGGGCCGGTCGGCACGGCGCTCTCGGATGAGTTGGTCGTCGTCGCGCTCGCGGACCCATCCGACCCGAAGCGCACGCTTCCGCGCATCGAGGAACGGTGTGGCTCGCAGATGTACTCGGCCATTGCCTCGCGCGCGGTGAATTCGAGGGTTTGGGTCGCCCCCTGCTCGCTCATCACCTCGGTGCGCTCGACGACCGCACCGTTCCCGTCGACCAGCGCGAAGTTGTGGCCCATCCCGTCGAGGTTCGTCCACGTGATGCGATAGTCGACGCCGGTTTCGAGATCGAGCGTCGGGTTCTCCTCGCCGGCAATGGACTCCGGCGCGCGGCCCTGCCAGCCGGCGATCTTCCCGCCGAGTTCGATGGTGCGGGTCTCCTGTGCGCGCCCGCGTCCGGCGGTGGCAACGCCCGCGAGCGCGCCGGCCGCCGTCAGCGAGAGAAAGCGCCGCCGAGTGGCCCGACTCCGTTCGTTCCGTGTGTGCTGTATCGAGTTCACGTGAGCGTTCGCTCGAAGCGAGTGGCGCTCGGAACAAAATCGTGACGACTCGCCGGCCATCCACCCCGAAAGCCGACCGAAAGCACTCGCTAAAAACCTCAAATAGCGATATGTTCCGGCTCCCATGCTGAATAGAGCGCGCGTATGCGGCACATCGTCCGCGCTCAATGCCGAGATCTACCCTGCAAGATCAGGTTAGCGAGGTCTTGACCTGCAACCGGCTGGTTCCTACGGCAATTTCATCTCGCGTAGTACCGTATGGGTAGGTAGATGCCCACTATTCAGACGGACGATATTGAGACCTACTACGGGGTGAGCGGAAACGGCCCACCTATCGTCTTCATCCACGGCGCACTATGGCAGGACTCATTCGCCTTATAGGTTACAACCGTGCGAAAAGCCTCATGTTGTGGTTCGGACGCAAACTAGAGCGCGATCAGACCACGATCTCCGTCCCGACACTCATCCTCTACGGCGAGCACGAAACCTCCATAATCAATCGCCACGCCCCGACACTA
Source organism: Halococcus sediminicola (assembly GCF_000755245.1). Classification (NCBI taxonomy): domain Archaea; kingdom Methanobacteriati; phylum Methanobacteriota; class Halobacteria; order Halobacteriales; family Halococcaceae; genus Halococcus; species Halococcus sediminicola. The sequence continues at coordinate 34,105 of NZ_BBMP01000008.1, forward strand.
TCCGTACAAATTCCCAATTCGACCGTCCAGGAAGTCCCTGACGCAGGCCATGCTTCTCCCTGGGATAACCTCGAGTTCTTCAACAGCACAATTCAAACGTTCCTCACGAACCAAACCTCAATCAAGGCAGAATAGAACGACATTTGTCTTGCCAAATCTGCTCTCTCCATAGTACTGGGTGTATTGCCAAGAAAGACGAGAAGCTACCGGTGGTGAACTTGTCGGAGTGCGTCGGCAGTAGCGGTTCCAGATATCCGGATGTACTTCTGAGCCGTCGCGAGATCGCTCCACCCCATGAGAGCCTGCAAAGGAACCGGTGCTACGCCTTTATACGCGTGGTAGCTGGCCGCTGTCGCCCGGAAACAGTGGGGATAGAGATTCGTCCGGTGAGGTCGGCCTCCTTGGCAGCTTCTTCGACCCGCCGATTGACGGTCACCCGTGACCGTGGAAACCCATCGTAGCGATCAGCAAATCGCTCGATGCACAACTCGATACGAAGCGATAGGTCGAATGGAATCGACCGGGCCGAGGAGACCGTTTTCGGATGCCAGCGTGAAGCGAGGGCACTGGCGACGCTGAGGTGATTGTTGTGCCTTGCTTCCTGTCGAGTCTGACGTCGACAGTAACCACAGCCACACGGCTCATGCTGTGGAATCCGGATGAGCTTGCGGTCCCAATCGATCCATGAGATCTGGAAGTGGGCTATCTCCCCTGCACGGAGGCCGAGTCGACCACCGACGAGACAGACGAGTCGCGCTTCGAATCCCTGCGGATCCGGAAGTGCGGTACACGCTTCGAGCAGGAGTTCAAATTTGCGGTCATTCAGTACATCCTCGTGGGTATGGCGGGTGGTCAGCGCCTTCCGGTGGCGATCCGCCCACTCGTTGTTGGAGCTTGGATGGTGAACCATCTCGTACGGACGTGCGTCGACGAGGAATGTGTCTTCCTCTCAGTGTGACGATAGCAACAATCCTTCTTACTGGATAGAGGAGCAATTGTACAGCGACTGGTTCAATGGCGAGATCTGGTATGTAGACAAGACAATGCTCTTCGGTCTACGTAATCATTGATTGGATCGAGATACCTTCTACAACTATCATACTCATGTTGGGTCTGTCGAGCAGTTCAAGAGAAGTGTGAGACTATGCACCGTCGGTCGAAACTCGCTACATCTCTTAGGTAGGGAAACCAAGGGACGACGAAGTGATCAATGGGATCCGTTCAGCAAATACTTCGACCATAGTGAGGGGTCTACCTACTCGCTTGTTCTTTGGCTCGGTTTGAGATCTGGAAAGGACACCTGCCTGAATTTTTCCTGTCTACAGGTGCGGCAGGTGCGTTGACCCAATGGAACGAGGCGGTCACGATTCGTCCACTGGCCTGCGAGAATGGTTCCACAGTTCTCACACATCAGTAGCCGATCGTTATCTGTTCTGCTGCTTTCCCGTTGCTGGTGAGAGGGCATCAACAGAAGTTTCTCGCAGTTTTGCTTACCCGTTCAGGTTGAGCACTCATGCTATCTTAGTTCGTCAGCCCAACCCCACAAATAGCAAGATTCCCACGATGACCCTCCATTCGAGCAGAGCCGTCACAGCGCAAGAGGACACAATCTTGCTTCCCTTTGCTGATCACGGTCTCAGTCAGTCAAATCAGTGATGGGGTATTGTGTAGCTGAGTAGAGCGTTCAGCCGCTCTCGCTAAGTAATAGCTGTCTATGACTCTACTCCCCTCGATTCTCTCATATTTCGATCATTGAATTCAACCCTCGGATCGTCATATTAGAGCACTTGGTCAGTCAGGGGATTCCTATTCTACGTCCTGAACGGCAGTCATGATCGATGCAAGAGTGTCAAAACTGTGGAGGCGAAGTCACCGATCAGTACGCACGCGTGTTCGCTCCGCCAGAGCTACACGGTGTGCGTCTATCCGAACTGTGAGGACAAACTTCGGGACGGAAAGGGTCAGGTCCGCGCATTGTGCTTCGCTGAACCCATCTCAGAGTTGGCCAGACGAGAGCTGGTAGGGATATAGTAACTCTGGACGACATGCTGACTACACGGCGCATATTCAGCGCAGATAAAGCTACACTATGAGGCCATTCAGGTCGCTCAAATATACTGCGAGACGAACGCTCGGTGTTCAGCCGCACGTTCGTCACGCTCCGAGGGACTGGCGTCGCGGTACCAGAGCGGCAGGCACGCCATCGCATCGATGCGACATGCGACCCGATAGACATCCATTCGTTTGTGAGTAGTGTTATCAAACGACCATTCTGGACGCATCTCGCTATAGCCAGATCGGAACGTTTGACGTAGCTCCTCCGTCCGGTCTGCGGGATCAACATCCAGCGTAAGGAGAAGTGATTCCGTGTTCGCGAGATTGTATGCGGGAGCACCAGCCGAGAAGATGCCCCAATCAAGGACTGCCTGTGCGTGACCGGTCGCCGACTCTACGAGGAGATTTCCACATCAATAATCATTATGACAGTATGTCGATGGCTGGGATGTCGGGAGTTCCGGGACCGTCTCTCTGAGATACTGTTGAAGGCTCGGGACGAGGTCAGCGAACCGCGCCTTGTCGTCAGCAAGATCCGGAAAGTATCCTCCTGAAGCGAGGGTATCTACATTGTCTTCGTAGGAAGCGAGCAGCCACTCGTGGAACGAGTCATAGGCAGGAAATTCAGCGGTGTCCAGTACAGTGAGTTCGCCGTCGACGACGCCGATCCTGCCGGTTTTGTGAAGCGGTCCAAGCATATGGAGCTTTGCGAGATTCTGCCCTGCCTCGTGAAGAACCTCTGTGCGTGCGGTCTTTGAGAGGCTGCGAACCCGCCCCTCGTAGTTTGCACCCTGAACGTGACTCATCAGATAAAATGGCGTGGGATACTCCGCGTGTTCATCACAATACCCGTACACTGTTGGGACTGGTATCGAAGTCTCTCTGCCGACGAACGAGAGGATGCGTGGTTCAGCGCGGGCTGTTTCGGGAGCTACATGATCGGCCGTCGTTACTTTGAGGACCGTTGTCAGTGGCCCGTTCGATGCTTGAACGTCCACGCTGGCCACAAGGTCGGTGCCGCTTGCGACACGGGCAATAGCCTCTACGTTCCATAACGGCCTGAGGAAGTGGATCATCTCAACGATGGTCTCATCGCTGAGATCCTTATCGAGTGATGAACCAGCAGTCACACGGTATGCTACGGGCGCTCATTTAAGAGATGACCGGCGCGGTCGGAGAATGACCTAATTAACTCTCTCGACTGCGGACTATTGCTCTGTACTGAATGAGCGCTGGGATCACCAGCACCAAGGGCTTGAGATGATACTGGCCGCTTGCTGAATACACCCTTTGTATGCAGCAAGCATTTTGGCCCACACCCGAGTAGATCAAGGATATGGACGTTCTTCGATTGCTTGACGAGCTCCGTGTTCTGGCTCAGGCTGGCCTGTTCTGGGCGGAGCGCAACGACCATCCGTATGATAAAGAGCGGTATGAGCGCATTCTCAAACTCGTCGCTCAACAGTACGATGAAACGTTGGAGGTACCCACAGAAGAGGCTCATGAGCGTCTCACCTGCAATCTCGGATATGTCACTCCGAACATCGGCGTCAAGGCAGCGATCTTCGACGAGGAAGGACGGATGTTGCTGATGGAGCGCCCTGACGAACCCGTGAAGGGGACGTGGGATATCCCCGGTGGTGCGGTCGAACCGTTTGAAGGACCAGCCGAAACTGCGGTACGCGAGACATGCGAGGAAACCGGGCTCGATGTAGAGACTGTCGAAGTGGTTGACGCCTACCCCATGGAACCCAATGCGCTCAATCCACACGGCCACGTTCTTCTGCTGTATCTCTGTGAAAAGATCGGCGGGACACTACAATTGTCGAGAGAGGGGACGGATCTCCAGTACTGGGATATCGAAGACGTTCCCGAATGGACGCTCAAATTCCAACAACCAGCGCTTGATGCACGTCAGCGATGGGCCAAAGAGAAGTAGATCCAGCATCGGTTGATTTTCTATTTGGACGAAGAGTAACGAATTTCATCTTCAACTACCGGCTATGCTGAATACACGCTCTGAATCAGTCAGGCGAGAGCTGGTAAGGATAGAGCAGTTCTTAACGACGATGCTGACCACACAGCGCGTGTCTTGCATCCGCTGGCTAAATTTATAGTTGGCCCCGGACACGTCTCTGCATGAGCGAACCGCTTCCCGAAGACCGATCTTCGGAACCGGTCACGGTCGATTCGATGGTGAGCGACCTACACGCTCTCGGCATCGAAACCGGCCACACGTTGCTCGTCCACGGGTCTCTCTCCTCGCTCGGCTGGGTCTGTGGCGGTGCGCCCGCCGTCGTAGATGCGCTCCAGTGCGTCGTAGGCGAGGACGGGAATGTCGTGATGCCGACGCATTCGCCCGGGAACAGGGATCCTTCCGATATGGAAAACCCGCCGGTTCCCGACTCGTGGTACGATACCATTCGCGAACAGATGCCGCCATACCGACCAGCCGTCACACCGACTCAGGGGATGGGTGCAATTGCCGAGTGTTTCCGTTCCTATCCAGATGTCCACCGGAGCGACCACCCACAGGTTTCATTCGCAGCGTGGGGCGCTGACGCTCAGTTCGTCACCGAGTATCATTCATTCAGCTATTCGCTCGGCGAGGAATCACCGCTGGCCCGTGTCTATGATCTCGGCGGCGACGTACTGTACCTCGGTACTTCCTATGCAACCAGTACCTCGCTCCATCTCGCTGAGTACCGCGCTGACCTTGATCTCGCCACGGAAACTCACGCCGGCGCGGCGCTTGTCGACGGAGAGCGTGAGTGGGTACAGTGGAAAGAAATCGATTATGATGACGGAGACTTTCCGGCCTGTGGCGAAGCGTTCGAGAGCGAGAATCCTGATGCCTTCGAGACGAGCACCGTCGGTGTCGGCGACGCTAAAATCGTCTCACAGCCGCCACTCGTGGATTTCGCGGTCGGATGGTTTGAGGCCAGTCGAGAGTGATATGTGATTTTTTAGTCACGGCTCTGCTGTACCCAGCCTCTACCTAGGGTGAAATCCTGACAGGTTCTGACTAGATTCGTGATTGATGCTCATCCTGCCTGCTCTGTAGTATGAGTGAATCAATAGGAGCAGGTGCGTCTCAGACCAACCAAAATTCGACGGGAGATCGCTCACTTCAGCCAGTTTCGTGACTGTAGATTCTGTGTCACTCTTTCGGAGCAGGTGGTTCATCGTGCCACGTTTCCCAGTTGTTAGCTATCGTGTCAGCAACAGCACGACCGACGCGATAGGCGTTGTCACAGGACGGGCCTTGCATGCGCCACTCACTATCCACTTCGCCCGCTTCGTCGGCATTGACTGGCGGCCGGTCGAAGTTTGATGCGGCACGGATACTGAGATAGCGATCAAGCGCACCGAACCGATCACAGGCAACGGCCGTGGCGAAGCCCTCGCACTCGGTTGTGGCGTATGTTCCCGCATCGTATCTCGAAACTAACGATTCGACTGCTGCAGCGCGGGTATGGCCATACCAGAAGTCCGCACCAGCAACGGATGTTCCAGTTTCCAATCGGGGAGGGTCAGTTGCCGGCGGTGCATCATACTTCGTCCGGTGTTCGCGGGCAGCGGCAGAATCTCGGAGATCAACGCCATCCGCCGCGCCACGGGCGGCAGTCACGAGGATTGTGTTGAGTTCATACGACTGAGACGGACCGAATCCCCACGGCTCGACGGTTGTGCCACCATCGTAGCGCATTTTCGCATCCCAATTGACGATGTGATCCGCAAGGACGACCGATCCAACGGTCCCTGCATGCGGCGAAATGCCAGCAACGCCAGCAGTAAGCAGATACGTATTATCGGTGTCAAGCGCATCAGTAGCGAGAAGCGCAGCAACGCTTACACCTGCGCGAGCCGGCCCTATCCCAGTAGCCGTGACACCGACACCGTGATCGGTGATCCATACCGGTGTGGGCACTCCCGATACTGTAATTTCGTGGGCGAACTCGTCGTAGCCATCGAGCCACCGGCCGAGCTCGCCGCTTCCGTCCGAGGCCTCATCAGGACCAAACGCCGTCAGTACGAGAACTCGTAACGGTTGGGAAGCCACAGCAGAAGCTGTCTACGCCGCATATTATTTCTTGTGAATCTTCGGGCTAGTGAGAGTATAGTGTAAATGGCGGAATTGGGGAACAGTTATGACACCACCCTTTGTTAGCAAGGCTCTCTTCTGTTTACGGAGAAGTCAAGAGATCACGTCTAAGGCTCCAGTCAATGATAGAATCGAGGCCGCCACCGCGGATGAGTGGAAAGAGCCTACGCGGAATCAGTACTTTCGAGGAGCGCATCGCGTGCTGGCACGAGTAAATCGCGCAATCCGTCCACCGATGATTCTCTACTGGGTTCCCAATCGTTCACCATCACAAGATCAAGCGGACAAAGAAGTGCTCCAGCATCCACATCTCGGTATTCTGCGATGGAGAATATCGTCGCAGCTTCCATCTCGACAGCCAGGACGCCCTCATCACGATAATGTTCGATTTCAGCGTCCGTTTCACGGTATATCGCATCCGTAGTCCATGACGAACCAGTCTGATGTTCCAATCCAGCAGCACCAAGAGCATTCTCCAACTGCGTCACGAGCGTACTGCTCGCGGAAGCATACATCTCGGAAGGGAGATAATGATGCGAAACACCTTCGTCACGAATGGCGCGGTTGCAGACTATCGGCTCATGACGAGCAACGTTGCCACCTAACCCACCACAGCCGCCGACAATACAGAATGTATCAGTTCCAAAACCGATGAGCTGTTCCATAGCAATAGCTGTAGTAGGAGCGCCGATGCCAAAGTTCCCTAACACGCCGACACGTCCCTCGGTATCTGAAAGAGTATAGAATCGGTCAGGGCTAAGAATGAGCCGATCCTCACCGAGAGTTTCAATTTTGGTCTCCGCATGCTTTTCGACAATATATTCAAAGAAACCCGGCTGATAGCAGAGAACGACCGCCTCCGGAACTTCAACATCATGAGCGTCCCTTGATCTCTCCATAGCCTCGGGGGTGAGGTGTGCCGACGCACCATACTTGTCGGGGTAGTTTGGGAACGGCATGTGGTAATCCAACTGTGCCGCTCGCTTAGATGTTCCCCTCAATCAAATGACGAACAGTCTGGTGCTGATAGCGATTATCGGAGCAACTCGTAGTTTTGCGCGAACCCTTCCCAGCAGTTGGGACGTGCAGCATGCGAGATACAAGGGGGGCGTATCTTGCAACCCAACTAATGGAACACTTTCGCAGGTCCCAGAGGTAGGTTGGGGAAGTGGCAATTACCCCGTCCACATCGAAGCAGTACATTTTTGATTAACCACATGAACTATCGAACAGATCGTTTTATGACCCACCGGTTCACGGCTCGCCCGGTATTCGACCCCTTCTCGCCGCCCGCTGCCTGACGGGCCCGATAGCCGCAGCACTCGGGTTCGTTTCGCTGCCTCTCCGGTAGCCGCACTTCCTCTCGACCACACACGCACATGCCGAAACCCGCCGAGTCGCCGGCCCAGCGTCGGCGCTCGCACGACCGCGTACCGACACACGAATCACGACCGAACCGCCCGCGCCGATGCCCGAAACTCTGGTGGGGGAACTGCCCGCCCACCCCACTCAAAGCCGTGCCGATGTCTCTGGCGGGTGATCGCTGATGAACGCTCTCGACCGGGTGCTGTGGCACAACGCCGATTTCCGACGCTTCTTCGCCGGGCAGTTCGTCACGAACGCCGGGGACAGCCTCTACACGGTGGCGATGCTCTGGCTCGCCTTCGAGCTGAGCGGCTCGACGCTAGTCACCGGCGCGCTGAACTCGATACTGCTGTTGCCGTGGCTATTACAGGTATTCGCCGGACCGCTCATCGACCGCCTGCCGCTCGAACGCGTTCTCGTTGGCTCGCAAATGATTCAGGGCACCGTCGTGCTGGCCCTGCCGCTAGCGGCGGCGACAGGGTACTTGGACGTCGGCGTCCTGTTCGTCGTCGCTCCGGTGTTGATGCTCGCGTCGCTGCTGATGGCACCGATGGAGACGGCGCTATTACCCCGTATTGTCGACGACGAACGTCTTTCCAGCGCGAACTCGGCGCTCTCAACCGTGACGCTCGGGCTGGACATGGTGTTCGACGCGCTCGGCGGCGTCTTCGTCGCCGTGTTCGGCGTGACGGCCCTGTTCCTCGCCGACTCGGTCACATTCGCCGCCGCTGCGCTACTGTTCGCCGGTATCCGGATTGGAACCGCTTTGGGGACTGACGGGCGCACGGAATCGAGGGATGAAACGGTGGACCCGACCGTCCGTTCGGTACTACGCTCGTACGTCTCGGACCTTCGGGACGGCGTCGCGGTGCTCCGCGGGACGGTGTTCGTCGAACTGATACTGATGACTGCAGTGGCGAATTTCACAACCGGCGTCGCGCTGGCGATACTCCCGGCGTTCGGCGACGGCCTCGGTGGCCCCGCCATCTACGGTCTGCTGCTGGGTGCGCTCGGAATCGGCCGACTCGTCGGTTCGCTTGTCAGTCCGTGGGTCGAGGACGTGCGCTACGGCAGGCTGCTCCTCGCCCACGGGCTGGGTGCCTGCTGCTGGGTCGCGGCAGTCCTGGTGTCGTCGCCAGTATTCACGGTCGTCCTGTTCGGCCTCGCGTGGGTTCCCGCCGGTGTCTCGGGCGTACTTACGGCGACACTGAACCAGCGAGTGTTCCCGGCCGACCTGTTGGGTCGAGTTGCCGCGACGAAGGGTACCGTTTCTGGGGCGACACTCCCGCTGGGATCACTTATCGGTGGTGCGGTCGCTGAGGTGCTGGGAACAACGACGACGATGGCGCTGACCGCCAGCGGCTTCGCCTTCACAGCGGTCTACGTGCTTTTACGCCCGCGGCTTCGACGGCTCCCCGCCGTCAGGGCGGCCAAGCCGGAGGATTTCGACATCCAGACTGAGACGGAGTAAATAGTCAGGTGGTGGGACCGCTCTAGTCGGCCCGCCTCGTCATCCAAACGGGGCACTACCTAATGCTGTTTCATCGTTAATCTTCTTGCTGAATACAGCCTCTGTATCTCGCAGGCGATATCTCCCAACTACTGGGAAGGATTTCGCGCAAAACTATAGATTGCTCTGATAATTCCTATAGAACTGCTACTACCGCACCAAAAAGAGCGTATCCAACTCGAGACAGTCCCTCTGTTCATTGATTAAAATGATACCAGTGATCTCCCAAACCCATTGAGATACAATGATACTATATTATAAAACCCCGACGGTAGTGAAGTAGCCCGTTCATGCTCCGTTCACTCAGCATGGGCGCGACCTAATCGATATTCAAATACGGCGAACTCAGTCACGCATCCAGACCTGATAAGCAGTTGTTCCGATCCACAAAACGGCCAGTACGCCCAGAAGGAGTATGCTATCAGCATAGAAGGCAGATAGAAGCATGGCGATGAAAAAGAAAGCCTGTATTCCCCCGTATCCAGTAATCTCGCTATAGACCATTCCGAGTAGACCTACCGCGATTTCAGATTCTACCCTTTTATAGATAGCTATCCATCCAGTTTGTGAAATTAAAACTCAGACAGGCCCGCTTGCCAATCATACGATCTCTCACAACAGAGACAGCAGGCTTCCCAGAAGTTCCCACGTCGAAGTTCGTCCGCTATCTCATTCGAAACGAATTGGTGGCCTAGCGTGGCTGGAATCGTGAATCGAACGTCCATACAGACCGTAAAGACACGAACGTCAAAAAGATTTGGGCGATATCGTACGAAGAGCTATCGGAAACGTCACAAACCACTTGCAGGGGCGACGATCAGAGTGGGGAACCTCATCATCTCCGAAAAGGATGTTTGAGATCGGGTAGGCCAGTCTTTCACAGAATACCCTGTCGACAATCAAGTGTCTACTGACAGGATAGATGGCGGCTTAGACAACTCCCGGAACCTGTTATCTCGCTTCAACCACGGGCCGTGAATTATCGAACGCGGGTCACTGTTCCGACGATTTCTTGGTCTCTCCCGGTTCGAGGGTCGTCCACAGATCACCGTTCTCGTAGATTTTCAGCGTTGCCGAGCCATTGTTCTCCGCACTGTAGAGCGGGCCGTTCGTCGAATACGTATCGACGCCATCCGCTCCGACGAAGCCGTATGCCCCCGACACGTAGCCCGTATAGTCAGGATTATCGGCGGTCGTGCCGGGATTCGCTCTGTCCTCGTAGAAGAACGTCTCCGTACCGGCCTCTCCGGCTGAGAGCGTGTAGTTGGAAGCTCCGTCACCGACCGCTTCGACTTTGATCTGATTCGCTCCCTGTGGCGGTGCGTCGGGGTCAACGCGCTCGCCGTCGGTTCCTTGGCCCGCTGGCACAGTCGTGTAGAGTTCGCCATCGAGATAGACTTTCAGCGCCACATCGCCATCGTTGATGAATCGGAGCGAGGGGTCGTTCTCGACAGTCGGACTGTACTGGTAGCTATCGACGCCGTTCGCGCCGACGAACCCCTCGGAGTAGTACGGATCATCGAGGATCACGTGATCTTCATACTCGGCCGAATCCTCGGTGTCGGCTTCCTCACCCAACTCGATGCTCGGACCACTGCCGCCGTACATCCGGTAGTAGGAGCCACCTGCACCGTCCGCGACGATGGTGACGTTATACCAGCCTTCGCGCGACGAGTCCGTTTCTGTGGCTGTCTCACTCTTGGTCTCCGAATCGGTCGCTGTTGGTGTGTCGGTCGGCGTTGCTGTCTCTGTCGGCGTTGGTGTCGCGGTCGCTGTTTCGGTTGGTGTTGGAGTAGGCGTCGCTGTCGGTGTTTTCGTGGGTGTTGGCGTTGGCGTATCGGTCGGTGTGAGCGTAGGCGTGTCGAGCGCCGTTGGCGTGCTGGTCGAGAATGGAGTTGCGGATGCTGTTGGCGATGGAGTACCTGTGGGTGCCGGTGTCCCCGTCACCACCTCCGTCGTGTTGTTCGTCGACTCACTCGAACCGTTCGCAGCCGGGGTTGCCGTTGAGGACTCGCCCGGCGCTTCGGAAAGGAAACTACAGCCAGACAGCACCATTAAGACGACCACCGAGACGACGACCAGCGAGCGGTGGTTCACGGTGTTCTCACCCGCTGTTGTATGCCAATCGACGAATCCCACAAAGTCGACGTTCCATCCCTGTGAGGTAGGTTCTGAACCATTTCCTCGAATATCATACCCTTCGCATATCAGCATTGTGGGACCGCAACTAATCGTACTCGTCTCTCTGGAGACGACGATTTATCCACCTCCGAGAGGTGCGATGTGTCCGAACATCGTCCAGCGGACGATCGCAGCGGCAGACCTCGTCTCAGCACAGCTCGCCCAGCGAAACACCAGCTGTCTCCGGAACCCGCTTCAGTCACTCGGCGTCGTTCGCGAGACGGCCCTCGATGCCACCATCACTCACCATCTCGATCACGCTTTGGATGCTATCGAGAGCGGTGACCAAGAAACGTTCGAGCGTCGGTGCGAGCACGCGGGCCGACTCGCCCGCTGGCACATGCCCGAGCGCTTGAACGACGTTGAACAGTTGCTGGAGTCACATTCTGGCCGTCGAACGTGAACAGCGAATCCTCCGCTTAGTGTCTCCACAAGCAGTTTGTTTTCCCCAAAGGGGTGGAATGAATTTGAACTGCCTGCGACACCCGCTCCGAACGCTCAAGAACGTCCACGCATCGCTGGTCGATCAAGCCATCGACGCGAACCTGCGGTGTGCAGCCGACCATGCCGCCAGCGGCAACTACCAAGGTTTCCACCGCCACTGCGGCCATGCCGAGAACCTCGCTCGCCGGCATGAGCCCGAACGCCTCGCCGAGGTCGAACAGGTAGCGATGAAGGGCGTCGAATCGATCACGAACCCTTCCGAATCGGGTCGGCCCGAACCCACCGCACCTGCTGCCAACGCAGCGCTGGTTGAGGCTCCATCCGTTCATTCACCGACCGATTCGAGGAGTAGCGATTAAGGATCATGCGCGACGTTCTCACTCATTACGAAGTCGCCGAACAGCTCGTTGGCGAGACCGATGCCTGGTTGGCACGAGTTGCTCAAGAGTTCGCGAACGGCCGCGGGATCTTCCACGATCACGTCGACGCCTCGGAAATCGCCTCGAACATGGACCGTGAGCAGCGACGACGCTTCGAAAACGCGAATCTCTGATTCACAGTTTTCCGCAAGTCCTTCCCAGAAGTTGAGAGATACATCGTGCGAGATACAGAGGCTGTATTCGTTAGAGGTTCAATTCTCTTTGATTTCCTGATCACAACTTTGTCGGGAGCGACCGTCGCGGCCGTTCTCACCTGTCCATTCGTTCAACATCGATGACGGTCAGCATTTCGTTGAGCGTAAGCAGGATGGCGTCGGCTCCCAGTTCGACCTTGATGGTGATTCGCACCGGATCCTCGGAAACCAAACTACCACCCGAACCGCCGACGAAGCCGAGCTCGAGGTAGTCGCGGTCGCGGATGTCGACGCCGTGGTCGTTGCTGAACGAGACGACGGCGGGGTGGTCCACGACGCAGGTGCTGACGGGAAATCAGAACGTCATCCCGCAACGTTCGCAGGAAAACCGCGCGAGCAGTTGTGTTATCTCTGCATCGTCGTCGGCGTCGGCCCGGCTTTTGAGTAACGACGCGGGGTCGGCGGGTACAGTGATGGTCATCCGTCCCCAACAATGCGGACAGGTCTCGTCACGGGCGTGTTCGAGGGTGTGTCGCGCGTCGCGGTCCGCGAGTGCGAGCAGTTCGTCCACCGAGCGGCCGACGGTCGCGCCGGGTGGCACCGTGTTGGCGAACAGCCTACTGTGGTCGGGACACTCCACCCGGATGTAGTTGGCCTCGTAAATCGCCTCCAGCGTGGCTTCGCACGACGGGCACTGCCGGTCGACCTCACTTCGGCGGGTGTCGGTGCACTGAGTATACGTGCCCGCACGAATCGCTCCCGCGAGTTCGAGACCCGCGTTGTGGAGCACGTACTCGTCGCTACGCTTGTAGACGAAGTGGTCTCTGAGCTTATCGAGGTGGTAGTTGAACTTCCCGGCGTCTGCGACGCCGACCGCCTTACGCAGCTCGGCGAACCCCAACCCTGCCGGCCGCCACTGAGTGCGACGGTGTTTCGCCAACTCTTCGATGATGGCAAGCCGCGTCTCATGACCCAAAATCTCGAATATTTCCGACGGCGTGGATTCCGTTTCCGCACCCATGCCGCCCTCTACTGGACTACCGACGAAAAACTTCGGCAAAGCTATCAAACTTCAAACTGAATTGTGGCTCCGGAAATCGTTAATATGAGTGCCAGCGACAAACAAATCGAATGAACACGAACGCACCGCTCGAACGGGAGCACACGAGCGACCGTGAAGCAACGGAGCCGGAACGGCTCGCCGTCTCGGTCGACGGACTCGAAAAAACGTATGGAAGCGGAAAAGACGCGATTCGGGCCGTCGATGACGTTTCGTTCGATATCGAACCGGGCACCGTCGTTGGTTTGCTAGGACCGAACGGTGCTGGCAAGACGACCACGATCAAGGCGATTCTCGGGCTGGTGGTCCCCACCGCCGGAGCAATGACGGTCGATGGCGTAAACGTCCACGAGGAGCCGCGGACGGCCTACCGGAGAGTGGGCGCGATGCTCGAAGGCGCGCGGAACGTCTACTGGAAGCTCACCGTTCGGGAGAACCTCGACTTCTTCGCCGCCCTGTCGGGCCGCCGGCCCGCCGCGATGGCCGACCGCCACGACCGACTGCTCGACCAGCTCGGATTCGAAGACAAAGCCGACGAGACGGTGAACGAACTCTCGCGCGGGATGAAACAGAAGGTCTCGCTCGCGTGTACCCTCGCGCGCGACGCTTCGGTAGTCTTTCTCGACGAACCGACGCTCGGGCTTGACGTCGAGAGTTCGCTCGAACTCCGGCAGGAACTCAGGCGACTCGTCGAACAGGAGTCGATGACGGTCGTCCTTTCGAGCCACGACATGGACGTGGTGCAGGCGGTCTGTGACCGCGTAATCATCATGAACGACGGCCGAATCGTCACGGACGAAACGGTCGAAAATCTCATCGACGTGTTCCGGACGCAAGCCTACCGCGTCACCGTTGATGGCCTGTCCGCACGAGCGCGTGAGCGCCTCGAAGTCGAATTCGACGCCGGTGGTTTCGAGGATGTCGGCGACCGGACGCGCTTCGAGGTCGCCCTTCCCGAGGGCCGGGCGCTGTACGGCGTGATGGATGCGCTCCGCGAGGCGGGCGCAGTACCGGAAACGGTGGAATCGGTCGAACCAGATCTTGAAGACGTGTTCCTCGAAGTCACCGGGAGGACCGAGTAGTGAGCACAGAGACCGAGAGCCAGCCGCTGGGCACGGAGGGCAGAGACCGACCGGCAGGTATGAATACGAATGGTGGATTCTTGACACTCGTACGTGCGGTGGCGAAAAAACGTGCGCTGTTGATGGTGCGCTACCCGGTGAATACGCTCTCGCAGTTCGCCATGACGTATTTCGTCTTCCTCATCATCTTCTTCGGCGGACAGGCGCTCGCGGGTGCGGCGCTCGCCGACTCCATCGAGGGCATCATCGTCGGCTACATGCTCTGGAGCGCGTCGATTACAGCCTACGCCGGGCTGGCGTGGAACGTCACCCGCGAATCCCAGTGGGGAACGCTCGAACAGCTGTTCATGTCACCCTTTGGCTTCGGTCGCGTGATAGCCGTGAAAACCGCCGTGAACGTGCTGGAGGCGTTTCTCTGGGGCATCGGTATTCTGGCACTCATGTTGCCCACGACGGGACAGTCGCTCGTCATCAAGCCGGTGACGGTGCTCGTCCTCGGGACGTTCGCGGTCGCGCCCGCCGTCGGTATCGGCTTCGTCTTCGGCGGATTGGCGATGCTCTATAAGCGCGTCGAGAACGCCTTCAATCTCGTCCAGTTCGTGCTGATTGGCTTGATCGCCGCACCCGTTGGCGAGTATCCGCTCCTCAAATGGCTCCCGCTCGCACAAGGGAGTTATCTCCTCGGGCAGGCGATGACCGAGGGCGTCCGTCTCTGGGAGTTTTCCGCGATGGAATTGGCGGTGCTGGTCGTCACCGCCGTCGGCTATCTCGGCATCGGCTATCTCGCCTTTCACCGGGCACAGCGGCGTGCGCGGCGCAAGGGAGTGATGGGTCACTACTGACCTCGATATCGGAACGGTCGGTTTCTCCGACTCGTGGGCCCGCCACACTCAGGATGGAGGCAGGTGGAGTGATAGGGCTGCTTGAAGTCGTTCGTACTACAAACTGAACAAACGTCCGGCCTGCCCGTCACCTCGGCGTTGGCTCGCCGTCGTGATCCAGTTCGTAGCCGTCCCGGTTTCGCGGACGAAATATGAACGGAGCTTCGTCAGGTGATAGTTGAACCTGCCCGCGGTCGATGATTGGGTGCGGCAGTAGTTCAAGGGGATCAGGTCGGTAACCAAGGTGACCGATACGCGCTCTCTATCCCGAATACCGGTTTCAACAAGACAACAACCTGTGATATGAGAACTCCGAAGATCAATGTTACAGGCTGGTTCCCCAATCTGTGGACTAGCGAATACAGATATATGGCAAAGATGGAGTTTTACTGTCTGGCCACGAGAGAACTTCTGTGGAACTGGATGATAACCATCGTGGCTGGGCCGAACGCTCAGGAGAATTCTCGCCGGCATACTACGCCCAGCTCGGCGCGAACAAAGTAAGTGAGATCCTCGCTTCTGTGTGTGAGTACTACCTGCCAGAGGACGCCGCGATTCTCGAAGTCGGCTGTAGCTCTGGCCGCCATCTCACCCACCTTCGTGAGAACGGATTCAGCGATCTCACTGGTATCGACATCAACGACGAATCATTTGACGTGATGGCCGACCAGTATCCCCAACTCGCTGCAACGGGCACGTTTCGAACTGGGATGATCGAAGAAATCGTCCCTGAGTTCCCCGACAACGCCTTTGATCTCGTCTACTCGGTAGAAACGCTTCAGCACATTCAACCGCAGAACACGTGGGTATTCGAGGAGTTGGCTCGCATCACCAGTGACCTGCTGATAACCGCTGAGAACGAAGGTAACAGCCCACAGCGTGGCCGAGCGGATACGAATGTGAGCTACGTCAGCGGCGAGTTTCCGCTCTACTACCGGAATTGGAAGCGAACATTCTCTGATCTTGGCTTCGCCCAACTCTCATGCGAACCAAGCAAGCGCGATACTATTCGCACATTTCGGGCACCCTGACCCCGAGAAGGCGCAACTACAGAATAGAAGCTATCGCTCTCGGTTGGCTTCAAACCATCTGACAGCGAAATCCACGAGCACCAGCTGTGAGGAGAGCCTGGCATCGTCGACACCGATGGTGCCTGTCTTGAAAACGTCGGGTATGTCTCGCTTCGAGAACTGCTGAACGGTATCGTATAGGTTACTCACGGGCGAATGACGAGCTTTCCGAACGCATCCCGACTCTGCATATCAGCGAACGCTTGTCCCGTCTCATCCAGCGTATACTCGTCCCCGATGACTGGATCGACCACGCCATCTGCCGTGAGGCCAACGAGCGTTTCGAGATCCGGTTGGGTGCCCATCGTGCTGCCGATGACGTGCTTGTGGCCCAAGAACAACCGCGGGATGTTGATCTCCGAGGTGCCGCCCGCGGTGCGTCCACACACGGCCATTCGACCGCCCCGTCGGAGGAGTTTGAGCCCCAGTTCCGTATACTCGCCGCCGAGGTGGTTCAGGACTGCGTCTGCCTCCCCGATCTCGGTCGCTACCTCCCGAATCTCGTTGGGGTTACTCGATTCGATGACGTGATCCGCACCGATCTCGGCCAACTGGTCGGCTTTCGCGGACGAGGTCGTCGTCCCGATCGAACGAGCTCCGAGAGCGTCAACAAGTTGGATGCCAGCAACGCCGACGCCGCCGGTTGCTCCGGGGATGAAGACGAGATCGTTCGCCCCGACATCCGCGCGGCGGAGCATATGATAGGCAGTCATGTACGCGGTCGGGAGTGCGGCCGCGTCGGTGAAATCTACCGAGTCTGGAAGCTCGACGAGCCGATCGGCCTCGATGAGCGCTTTCTCTGCAAGCCCGCCGTGATACAGGCTGAACTGTTCGCAGAGGTTCTCGGGGCCCTCGCGACAGTACCGACAGACACCACACGTCTCGTTCGGACAGAGCACTACCCGATCGCCTGCTGAAACTGTGTCGACGTCGGTTCCCGTGTCGGCGACCTCGCCGGCGACATCGAGGCCACTCACGAATGGGAGATCATCTGTATCAACCATCGCCGAGTCGCCTTCAAAGATCCAGAGGTCGTGGCGATTGATCGACGCTGCCGCGACGTCGAGAACGACTTCAGTCGGGTTCGGCTCAGGATCATCAGTCTCCTGGACAGTAACGTTGTCGGGACCGTCGAAGCCGGTGAATGCAGCAACGCGCATGGTCGGATGACGACGGCACCACGGAGTAGGCTTTCGCCCTCATTACGGTCACCACGATATTGCAGCACGAAATTTTACAGGCGTTCTCCGACAACCTCCTCGTATGGCTGAACTCATACAGCGAACTGCAACAGCAATCGACTCAATCTGACAACCGGATCTTTGTGCTGGCACTGCAAGTGTTTTGCAACCAGGTTGGTTACGAGTGAACGACCGGAATTGATGGACGCGTTCCCTTCTCTACAACAGGAAATAGGCGCACTGTGGTCCGATGGAAAAGGAAAGAAGCTGATTGCAATCGCTCTCGGATGGGGGCTCTTGAACGGAACTCGGATGATCTATCCAGTGTTGCTGCCATCATTGAGCGAGAGCTTCGGTCTCACGCTCACCACTGCTGGCCTGTTAGTAACGATTATCTGGGTCACCTACGCGATCGGTCAGGTCCCAAGTGGCGTTCTGGCTGATCGATACGGTGAGCGGACGATATTGACAACAGGGCTGATGATCGTCGCTGGTGCCGTATCGTTGGTGGTTCTCGCTCCGACGACGTGGAGCCTGTTCGCTGCAACCGGATTGATCGGTGCCGGGTTGTCTCTGTATCCAGTCGCACGGATCACTGCCCTCTCGGATCTCTACCCTGATCGTATCGGTCGTGTGCTCGGAATAACGATGGCAGCGGGTGACACTGGTCAGACAGTCCTGCCGTTAGTCGCTGGCGTCCTCATCGGTCTCACGTGGCAGGTAGGTCTCGTCTTTGTCGTGCCACTCCTCGCAGTTGTTGCAATCGCTGTCTGGCGAGTTCTCCCACCAACCGTCCCGTCTGACACAACAAGCACGGAGCTGTCTCTCCAGCGGGCAACGACTGTTCTCCGAGAACTCTACCATCCGACATTGGTGATCATGGCGATTATTTTGTTTCTGTATATTGGTGTTCTACAGACGTTTTCGGCGTTTTATCCCACGTATCTGATCGATGAGAAGGGATTCTCTTCGACGACAGCAAGCGCGTTGTTCAGTCTGTTTTTCGCGTTCGGCATCGCTGCCAAGCCGCTTGCTGGCGTCGCATACGATGTGATTGGTATTCGGCGCTCGCTGCCGATCGTACTCGGCGGAGCCATCATCGGGTTTGCTCTGCTGCCGTTTCTCAGCAATTTCTGGTTGCTCGCAGGGGACACGGTTCTGATCAGTTCGATGCTTGGTTCGGGCGCAATCACTCAGTCGTATCTCTCGGAGACGATTCCCCCGGAGATAGAGGGTACTGGACTGGGAGCTGTCCGGTCAAGCGCTTCTTTGTTGGCTTCTACAGGTCCGGTTCTCTTCGGCGCGGTCGCCGAACGTGGTTTCTTCGACGAGGGCTATCTCTCGTTGGCGCTCCTCATGGGGGTTGTTACGCTACTCACCCTCCGACTTCCTGGCGAAACGGATTAGAGCGGTTTGAGTTCGAAGAACTGTCGTTCCGGCCGTAGTGTTTTGTGCCAGGAGTACCTACATAGAAGTGTGTCAGGAGACGATTTCAGTTCGATCACGGGCCTGCCGGAAGAACTCAACATCGAGGATGACCTTGAGCGCTCGGAACAGCAGATTTCAATTCGAGTGGACGAACGGCGCTATGGCAAGGCCATGACCATCGTCGAAGGCCTCGATCTGCCGGAAAGCGATGTTTCGGACCTCGCATCCGAGTTGAAGAGCCAGCTTGCCACTGGCGGAACGGTTGATGACGGCCGCATCGAATTACAGGGCGACCACACCAACCGCCTGCCCGACCTGCTTGAGGAACGCGGGTTCACCGTCGGAGCTACACCCGGCTAGGTCGATTCGTTATGCGGAGCCCTACACGAAAGTCAGACTGTTGAAACTGGTTTGATGTGCTTTATTGAAAATGCGGTACGGGAGTACGATCATAGCGTCTCGGCGAGCTTCTTGATGTTGTTGAGCGCGAACATGAGAACGATTTCACGAAATTGACGATACCAGAATCGCGAACGCAGGGCGGAGTCCTGCGTTCGCTTGACCGTCGAATAGGACGTCTCGGACATCCATCGCTGGGTGTAGCCTTTTGCTCGGATGAGCGCGTTGTTCGCAACAGCCATCGATCTCGATCCTTGGTGATGAACGAGGTAATT